>NZ_JAZHOC010000062.1:0-112708 GCF_036553575.1 Methylobacter sp. Wu1
GTCGAGGGCATCATCAGAACCCTGGACCATCCCGCCCAGCCCAACCCGGAATGGACCGGCAAACGGCCTGATCCGGGCACCAGCAAAGCGCCGTGGCGGGTCTACAATATCGGCAACCAAAATCCGGTCGAGTTATCGGCTTACATAGAAACCCTGGAAAAAGCCTTGGGCAAAACAGCAGAAAAACAGCTGTTGCCATTGCAGCCCGGGGATGTGCCGGATACCTATGCCGATGTGGAAGCTTTGGTGGAAGATGTGGGGTATAAACCGAATACGCCCATCGAGAAAGGCATTGGGAAATTTGTGGACTGGTATCTGAGCTACAACAACATCTCAGTTGATTAACCAGCGTTTCTCTTGCGAAGATGGCAAGCAAGTAGAAGCAAGGCGGGGCACTATTGATTATTGCACTGATAATCAATAGTGCTAAGGATGAGGCGAGAAATAACTTCCTTGAATTTTATAGAACAACAGGTGTGGGGGCGACTTAAGTCGCCCAGGGCGAATGAATTCGCCCCTACAAGGCCGCTGATTTCGTCGACAAACCTTTTAACAAAATCCTGAAAACGCCTGGTTCGTGAAGTCGCCAGGCGCTGCTCAATTTCGCGCTTAACGCCTTCAGGCTTAATTTAAGGCGCGTCCCAGTTTATAGTTATAGTTTTTATAAAAATCTTTCCCATAACCATAGCCATAACCGTAGTTGTTGCCAAGCGCTCTTTCCGGCAGGTCATTGAGCACGATGCCTTTTACCTGTACTCCTGATTGAGCTAATCGTTTAGTACATTGCTCCAGCTCTTGTTTGGAATGTATGCCGGCTTTAAGAGTGAGCAGTGTCACGCTAGCTAGTCTGCCTACTATGGACGCATCCGTTAAAAGCAGTGAAGGCGGCGTATCGATGATTACATGGTCATACCGTTTGCTAAATACTTCCAGCAACTGTCCGAACCGTTCATGCATTAACAGCTCCGAGGGATTAGGCGGAATGTCGCCTGTGGTAATAAAATCGATATTGCTGGCCTCAATATGACGAATTCCTTTACTTGGCGCTATCACGCCGGAAATTAATTCGGATAACCCTTCTTCTCTTTTGATTCCAAAGGCTTTATTAAGCAGACCTTTGCGCATGTCAGCATCTATTAACAAGACTTTTTTTCCGGCATCAGCCAAAACTATTGCCAAATTAAGGGATACGAATGATTTGCCAACGCCAGGCCTGGGGCCGGTAATCATGATTATATTATTTTTAGCTTCCAGAAAAGCGAAGTGTAACGTGGTGCGCAGACTTCTAAGGCTTTCTATCGCCAGATCATCCTTAAAATCCAGAGCCAAAATTTTGGCTGGACCATTTTTTTGCTTGGCAATTTTGGTTTGTTCAGCACTATGCGGAATAGTCACATAAACAGGAATATTGAGATACTTTTCAATTAAATTGGAGCTGTCAATACCTTTGTTAAGGAATTTCCGTACAAATGTCAGGATAACGCCTATTATTAACCCTGCGATTAAGGAAATCGCAACGATCAATATTTTTTTAGGCTTGATTGGTACTGTGGGCAATATAGCTTCATCAATAATCCGAACATCGCCGACCGCGCCGGCTTTCGCAACTTTCAGCGTTTGCGAATTGTTAAGCAGGCTCATGTAAAGTTCGCTATTGACCTGAACATCTTTTGATAATCGCAAAATAGTCTGTTGAGTCTCCGGCAAGCTCTTTACCTCTCTCTCATATTCAGCGATTTGATTTTGCAGAATATCCATTTGTTTTTGCAGAGCAATAACGGCAGGATATGATTCAGTAAACTTCTGCCGAAGCTCCTCATACTTCTGTTGCAGCAGTGTCAATTGGGTTTTTTTCTCAACCACACCGCTTAAGATGCCTTGGGTTTCCATGGTTAAATCAATCGAACCCTTGTGAGCCTGATAGTTGTTTAAATTGGCCGTGGCTTCCTGCAGTTGATCCTTGATGAATTGGGATTGCTTGTCCAAGAACTCTATTCTTTTCTGGGCTTCCTCCGATTTCTGCTCAACATTTAACCGTACGTAAATATTGGCGATTTCATTAACAATCTTTGCGGCCGCTTGTGGGCTCGGAGATTCCAGCGTTAATTCAAGAATTCCTGTATTTTTAATTTTCTCGGTTACCTCGAACCGCTGTTGCAACTGGCCAATTGCGCTCAATTCCGATTGGCGCATGACTATAAATTGGGTATCCGGTCTGGCTTTTAATTGAGAAACAAATATGGAAATGCTGTCTTGAGTTCCTTCTAGCTGCTGCGTCGCAAATTTACCGACCTCGCCTTCAAGAAGGATTTTTTCCTCGTCCATTAATTTGAAGCGGCCATGTTCACCGGCAACTAAGGTCAATTTCTTATTCAACCAGTCTGATGGAATTTTTAAGGTGTCGACCTGGATAATTTCACCCCCCCAGGCATAGTGGGATTGACCTAATAGCGGGCCGGAAATTTGCTCGGCATTGTTTTGCTGAAAATGTCTTGCAATCGCTTCACCGATAAACGGGAAATATTGGGGCTTGGCAATTATTTCAAGATTAAGATTTTTAACGGCTTCCCCTAATATCATCCTGGATTTGATAATTTCAATTTCCGCCATGATGGGCTTTTTGTTCTCTACCAATCCGGATAATGGTTCCAACTCACCGAGAGACGGCGCGTTTTCCACGATCTGCAGCATGGTATTGCTCTTGTACTCAGGCGTATCAAGAAAAGTTTTAGAGATCCCTATCGTTAATGCAAATAATACTGCAGATATAATTAGCCATTTGCTTTCCATCAGCGTGGCTAATAATTCACCCAAATCAATTTCATCGTTTTCTTCTTCACTGAAAAAACTGGCAGGGGAGGAGCTCTTATTAAATGGTATAGTTGACATTAAATTCGTATTTCTATCTTATGATTTCAAAGTCTATTAAACAGGACTTACGCAGTTTACCCGTTTCACCGTCGAAACAAGCGGTTCTAAAACCTGTGGGGGCGACTTCGCCTAGAGCGCCTACTGTTGGTAGTCGCCCATTTCAGGCCCAAGTGGCGACTGAAGTCGCCCCCACAGGTTTGCGTAAGTCCTGTTAAAAATAGTAGCGAGTTATCTAAATGCGCCGAAATAAAGGCTCTATTTTTAAAAAACGCCAGCTATTCCTAACAAGGCAATAGTCGGTGCAATTTGTAAAACAATCTGATTCCACCGGATACCTTCAGCCCGGTCTACGTAAATCACATCGCGAGGCTGCAGAGGGAAACGATCCGCGAGCAATAACGCATCCGGCGACTTTGCATCTAAATGAAAGATTTCCGGCTTGCCCATGCCGCCTCTAAAGACGAATATCCGCGCAGGATCTGATTTTTCCTGATTCACGCCGCCGGCATCGCTGAGCGCTTCGGTCAAGGTCATGCGGCCCTTGTTCATGAATATACTGCGCGAGCTGCCCTCTGTTTCGCCCAGTACAAAGATTTTGTTGAAGTTGTTATCAGGGACGTTCAACACATCGCCCTGCTTAAGCATGACATTTTGAGAAGTGTCTCCGCCTTCATAAAGGGCGAGAAGATTGATTTTGTAAGTTTTGCCCCCCCGGGTAAGCGTAATATTGCGCATGTCCGCATCGGTCTTGACGCCGCCGGAATTGTTGATCGCTTCAAGGACAGTGAGAGGGATATCCTTCACGGTCTGAATCCCTGGCTGATTGACTTCCCCTACGACATAAACCCGCTGACTTCGATAACTGATCACCCGAACATCCAGTTGCGGGTTTTCAATGTATTGTGATAATTTCTGGATCAGCTCGGCACGGATATCTTCGACGGTTCTTCCCGCGGCTTTTACGACGCCGGCATAAGGGTAAAAAATAGTGCCATCTTCACCGACAACATTTCCTGCCGATTCGGCAGAACGGAATTGGCCGGCCGGAATTGTCAGTTCAGGGTGTTCCCAAACGGTAATGTTAAGAATATCCCTGGGGCCGACGATATATTGCGTATAAGGCTCCTTATCGGGAGTGCCGGGCACGGCATTTGACCCAATCCGGTAATCAAAATAGTGATTGGCAACGTTATTCGGTCCTAAACTGCGATTATTGATGTTTTTTTCTAAATCAACAATAAGCTGCGCCGTAATGGTTTTAATATTGAGTTTTTTAAGCAGCGTTTCATTATTTTCCGTAACCGGTAAATTCACGCTGGATTTATCGGAAAACGGGTTCATATGCATGCCCGGTATAACCGTACATCCGGTGGTAATTAAGACAAGCAGGCTGGAACACAATTTTTGTAACATAATCAGTTTAATTTTTCTTGATGCATGTGAACTTAAATGCATATCTTTACCTGCGCATTGTCATGGTTACAGGTATGCATATTTTTTATTTTATAATAAATAACAATAACTTATAGTTTCTGAATCCATTGAGCCACTCCCTGCTCAATTAATTTCAGCGCCGATTCGAAGACCTTTAGATCCTGTTTGTAAGGATCCGGTATATCAAATCCGCCCCATTCCCCCAATCTGAATACTTTGCCTTTTGCAGTAGGCTCTTCGGCCTCAATAGATGTTTTATGGGACGATTCCATCACCAGAATTAAATCGGACTTCCTGATCATTTCCTTGTTCAGTTGACAGGCCCGATGAAGTGAAATGTCTATGCCTTTGCTTTGCATTAATTGACAAGCCGCAGAATCCGGTTTTTTGCCAACCAGCGCATTAAGACCGGCCGAGCTGACTATGCAGTTTTTTTTATTAATATCATTGAGGGCTTTTCTTAAAAGGCTTTCTGCCATTGGGCTACGGCATATGTTTCCTACGCAGACAACAAGTATATTGCTAAACATGTAATACCTATTTTTGGTTATTATTAATTATGCTGAATACGATTAAATTTTGCTTTTATAAAATAGATATTAGCGGCTTTATATTGTTTTAATAAACAACAATATTATTTAGTTGGGTTGGTCGCATTAATTATTTTTAATACTATTAACTCATGTGAAAAATTGTAAAAAACCTTTTAATGCATTTTTATTAGAAGCTGATGTTACGCACGGTCGGCTTTATCCCGTTTGCCACGCCAATCACCGCTGTTTTAGCATGGCAGGCTGGGTTGATAAACCCCGCATTTGGCGTCTTCCCATCTTCGTAGGGTACGCATCGCGTACCTTGCCGGATTTGCGGTGTGTCGAAAAGCCCTGAACAGGTACGCGATGCGTACCCTACCGTGGATTTCGCCTTGATTTTGCCAAGGTAGCGGAGTAGGCCAGGTTGCCAAACCCAGCGTTTCGGCCACCCATGCCGGGTTTCCGCTAAAGCTACAATCCAGCCTACACAGGCTGTTAAAAGCAAGGAATTCACCTTCGGGTGCGATGAACCCGATTAGATAAAACCGTCGCGTTAGCGATACTTTGCTAAACAGATCTGAATTCAACTTACAGAGCAACATCAGTTAGAAGGTTATAATATGAGCCAGATCGATATATTGAACATCTGTTTATGATCCCAATATTATCGAGGCCAAAGCCAGCCTTGATTAATGCTTGTGGAAGTTGAGAAAATACTAAAGCAGATTGTTGAAATCTGGCTAGGGGAAACTCCTTTGGAATTCTCACAGTTTGGGCAACCAGCTCTACGCCTCTGGCGACACTAGGTCTTGACATTAAGCAGCCAATAATGGCATGGAAAAACATAGAGACATATTATACAAGGATAAATAGGCATTTTGTTTTGGCTAGTCCTCAATTTTTGAAACCGAGATTCCTCTTCAGAAGAGAGATTTTTGATTGGCATTGATTGCAAGCAAATCCATTACCTCTCTAAAACTGCAATCCTTATAATCATAGCTCTCAATTATCAGATTGGTTTTTCTCACCTCTTCAGCCTATGTATAAATGTCTTGCATGCAAAGCGTTTATACAGATACCGGCTAACGGCAACCTAAATAATTGAATTATGCGACTGTGATATTATAGCGAAAAATACAACATATACGCCAATTTTCATTTAAAAGTGATAGATTTGACAAATATGGGCGCCACTCAAAGTTGAGCATGATAAAAGGCATTGAATAGCTGATGTTCCGCATCAGCTGAATTGAGACGGGCTTAAAAAGTACCGTCAATGCGACGGATTCTCTGAATCTATCTGTAGGGTCGAATTCATTCGACCCGAAACGCTTGCAGTAAAGCGACAGTGCGAATGAATTCGCACCTACACAAGCGCATCACTATTCAGCCGACGAGGCCACTGTGAGGATCGGTTTAACAACTTAACCTGCAAGCCGTCTGGCTGCGGCGAATTTCTGCTCGATTGAAAGACATGCAAGAAACATCGCATGCCAGTTAAAGAAAAGCGCCCTTGCTGAGCATGATGCAATATTGGAGGATAAGCCATCCTTCAAATGCCGGAAAATGCTCCAAACGCCGGACGGGATATTTATCCCGTCCGTAACATTCGGGCATGTTCCAAAAAGGCAGGCTTGCCAGTTTGTCCCGAACGTTTCAAACCGACTTCATGGCTTCGGTAAAACGTTCGGACGGGTTTAAAAACCCGTCCGGCGGAAGTTTCAACATAGCGCGACTGCCTTGGTTGCAGCGAATTTCTGCTCGATTGAAAGGCATGCAAGGAAACATCGCATGCCCGTTAAAGAAAAGCGCCCTTGCTGAGCATGATGCAATATAGAGGATAAGCCATCCTTCAAATGCCGGAAAATGCTCAGCAAGCTCCTGCCCAATAATGCAGCTTCAGTTTGACTGCGCTGTTTGCCGTGACAGAATGTCCTGAATAGCCTTCAGGTATTTCTCGATGACAATCCGTTCGTCAAACTGGCGTTCCATTTTTTCACGGCCGCGCTGCCCCATTTCACGCCGCTGCTCATCGCTGAGCGACAGCATAAGCTCCATTTTTTCTGCCAAGTCCCCGGCATCGCGCAGTTTGCAAAGAAAGCCGTTGCGCCCGTCATCAACCACTTCGCGGCAGCCTACTGCATCAGTGGTGATGATAGGCCGGCCCATGGCGGCGGCTTCCAATAAAGCACGCGGCGTGCCTTCTCTATAGGAGGGCAGAACAACACAATCCGCCGCTGCTATTTCAGGGCGCACGTCATTGCTTACTCCAAGATAATTCACAATCCCTTCCTCTACCCATGAATCCATTTGTTCACGGGAAATCGCAGCGGGATTTTGGACATCCACAAACCCAAGCAAGCAACACTCAGCCTGCGGCCAGCGTTTGCGTATTATTCTAGCCGCTTCAACATATTCCCCAACGCCTTTGTCCCATAACATTCTGGCAATCAACAAGAAACGGAATTTCCGATCTGTGCCGGTTAGAGAATGGCTCGGAGCTACCGAAAATTTAGTCAAATCAATGCCGGAACCCGGCAAAAGATCCGTGATTTCAGCCCGAACCAGTCCGCCCGTCGTGAATAATTGGCGGTCATCATCGTTCTGGAAAAATACTTTCGCCGAACGGCCCAGGGCTAAGCGATAAAGTCTGCGGACAAGTTTGACAAGCCATCCGTCTCTGATGAATACAGCCCCAAGGCCTGCAATATTATTAATAACAGGGATGCCGAGCGCACGAGCAGCCAGTGATCCGAACACGTTCGGCTTGACGGTGTAACCCAGATAGACATTGGGCCGCTCACGCATAAACAAGCGCAAGAAGCGCCAAAACAGCAAGGCGTCACGGCCTGGATGCGTGCCTTGGTTATCCATTTCTAACGGCAAATATCGACAGCCAAGATCAGGAAGCTGTAAGGCGTGATCGTCGTAGGGCGCTACGGCGACGACTTCATAGCCTTCTGCAGCCAGGGCGCGAATGAGGCCAGCACGGAAATTTAGTAAATTCCAGGCTGTGTTGAGCGAAATCAGAATTTTCATTAGCCCTTCTTAAATTTTAACCAAACGATGAGCTTAAAATTGCAAAAATGAACTTGATAGGAAGTATGCATTTATAACAGGTGTTATCGACCACCAACCGGAGCGATCAATATGCAACAAAAATAAAATGCATGGATGTCTTACATATAAAACATCTCAGCGATGTTGATTGATGGCGGATTGAAATAATTAAATTATGCGACTGTCCGCATATTATAAAGACAAATATAATAAATTTGTCAAATATGGTTAAAATTGATAAATATAATAATTAATGTCGATAGAAGTTAAGAGGACAATGTCGACTGCGCATTGCGATGAAGAAAGAAACCATGAATGGTATATTCAGTGTGGAAGCGATGCTATGACGTAAACACACTTAATCATTTCCAGCCAAACTGTTTCCAGGGTAGCTGGATCCGACCACCAGTGATTTCCAGGAGAAAGCAAAAAATTATAATCGTCAGAACTTATTACAGTAAATGAAACGTTGCTATGTTTAAACTCATTCGAAAAAGTTAACGAAACCCGACGTGTATGATAGGGATCGGTAACGACCAAAAGGGATTTAATGCCATGCTTAAGGCAATAGGCCTTAACTATGCTAGCATCGGTAAAAGTAGAAGTTGAGCCCGCGAGAATAACAACATTTTTACCATCTAATACGCAATCTTTACAACCATTATGAGTAACATGCGCCCAAGCGCTGGTTTCTTTATCGATTAGTAATAATCGATGAGCAAAGCCCTGATCATACAGATTGAGCCCTTTGCGTAAGCGACTTCCTGGGTCACCGCCCAAGATAACAATCATGTCAGCGTTAACCGGTCTGTTCTCAACTACCAGCCAGTAACCAATATGTAATAAAAAGTAAGCCGCTATAACACAGACTAATACAGTTCCTAAACAAAAACTGACAATAAATTTAAATCCTTTGCAATGCTTACTTGCTGGATACATCAATATAATGTTAATTCACTCAGTAGTGGGTGATTCAATTGTTTAAAAATTTTAAACATATAAGATATTCATATAATTAAATGCTCAAAACGGGGTCAAATTGAGCCTTTTGATGAATACAGCAAGCGAAGCAAGACCAGTGAATCAATAAGCATTCAACAATCAAAAATTAATGTTCAACTTCCAGCCACGCCTGAAACATCAATATATTCCAGAGCAAAACTTGCCCATTGCGTTTGCCTGAGAGATGTTCCCGCCATAGCTCACGTACAAACGGCACATTAAAAAAACCTTCCTGCTGGAGACGATTTTCATCTAATAAACCTTCAGCCCAGCCCCGAAGCGGCCCCCGCAGCCATTCACCCAGAGGGATGCCGAAACCCGTTTTGGGTCTTTCGATAAGCTGTTTGGGTACATACTGGTACAGTACCTGTCGTAGTAACCATTTAGTTTGACCGTCACGAAACTTCATCGATAAGGGCAGCGACCAAGCCAACTCAATGATATTCTGATCAAGAAAGGGCACCCGTGTTTCTAAACTGACAGCCATTGCAGCACGGTCAACCTTGGTCAAAATATCGCCGGGTAAATACGTCATGCCATCCAGATACATCATGTGCAACTTGGCATCAGAAAATGACATGTTGAGTCCGGATTTAACAAGCCAGGTTAAAGGTTCTTTAGCGTTAATAAGCGCTTGTTCCGGATGCTTAATTTCAGATATCAGGCTATAGTACAAATCTTCAACACGATCTGCCGACTCTAGCCGTATCGCCAGTTTGTCGAGTTTTTGGCTCATATTGGCAGGTAAAGCCACAACTTTGCCGATTTGCTGAAAGATGCCTTCCCATGCAGCTGGCCCTATCTTGCTTATCAAGCGGCCTGTCGCTTGCCTAATCCCGAAGGGCACTTTGGAAACCTTCCCCCATTGATCAGCCAGTATATAACGGTTATAGCCGCAAAACAGCTCGTCTCCCGCATCGCCGGATAAAGATACCGTGACATGTTGGCGCGCCATTTGCGCTACTAAAAAGGTAGGGATTTGAGAAGAATCGGCGAAAGGCTCATCATACATACTTCCAAGCTTGGGTATGACTTGCATGCTGTCAGCCGGCGAAACGTAAAGTTCCGTATGGTCTGTTCTAAGATGAGCGGCGACGGCCTGGGCATATTCGGCTTCGTTATAGCCCGCCTCAGAAAAGCCGATCGAAAAAGTCTTGACCGGACGATTAGATTGCGCTTGCATCAACGCAACAATAGTCGATGAATCGATTCCACCTGACAAAAAAGCACCCAAAGGCACATCCGCCATCATTTGCAGGCCAATGGACTGCTTCAATTGCGCATCCAGGGCCGCGATGGCTTCCGTGTCCGAGCCTGCAAAAGGTTGCGCAAGCCCCTTCTCGACAACCTCTTCCAAACGCCAGTATGCTTTTGGCGTTGGTATAGTTAACGGACTGAAATCCTGATTAAGCGGAAGCTGAAGATAGGAGCCAGGCAGCAGTTTATGAATGC
The DNA here is from genome assembly GCF_036553575.1 of Methylobacter sp. Wu1. Classification (NCBI taxonomy): domain Bacteria; kingdom Pseudomonadati; phylum Pseudomonadota; class Gammaproteobacteria; order Methylococcales; family Methylococcaceae; genus Methylobacter; species Methylobacter sp. Wu1. The sequence goes on from NZ_JAZHOC010000062.1 coordinate 10,353, forward strand.
CTTTATAAATGGAATAGGGCGCCGGTATATAGCAATGCCTAAGATAGAGGCAAATCACATCACGGTCAATTTCACCGACAAAATCAGGATGCGCTTTAAGGGCTTTCAATTCTGAACCAAACAGAAAAGTGCTATTTTGAAAGCCATAGTAAAGCGGCTTCTCACCCATTCTATCTCGAGCCAATGTTAGCAGCTTCTCCTGTTTATCCCACAAGGCAATGGCAAACATACCCACTGTAGCCTTCAAAGTTTTTTCTATACCCCAAGCTACAAAGCATGCCAATAAGGTTTCAGTATCGGCATGACCTCGCCAAGTAGGTGCTACCTGTTGTTTTTCCAGTTTTGCGCGAAGATCAAGGTGATTGTAAATCTCGCCATTAAAAGCAATCACATAGCGGCCACATGAGGATAACATTGGTTGATGACCTGCGGGAGAAAGATCGAGAATTGAAAGGCGACGGTGGCCTAATGCTAAGTCGCTATTTTTCTCGAGCCAGATGCCTGAGGCATCAGGTCCGCGGTGGTAGAGAGCAGCAGTCATAGAATGAATGACATCGCTCGAAACGGATCTTTTGGTGGAGAAAAAACCAGTAATACCGCACATATCTTATTTGGATAGTTTATCTTGATACAATTGCAGCCACTTTTCGGCAACTACATCCAGGGAATAAAGAGACTCAACACGCGCTCTAGCAAGTCTTCCTAGTTTTTGGCGCTCAATTATCGGTAATTGAATGGCTTTATTAAGAGCTTCTTCAAGAGCAGCGCTGTTACATGCAGGAACAAGAAAGCCTGCGTCACCAATTACTTCTTTAACTCCACCGCAATCAGTCGCAACCACCACACGCTCAGAAGCCATAGCCTCACCAACGACTAAACCAAAACCTTCCCATGCAGAGGAGAGCACAAACACATCACAGGCCGACATTAGAGCTGGCACATCATGACGAATACCTAGAAAACTGATTTTATCAGCAATCCCCAAGGCTGCGGCCATATTTTCCAAGTAAGATTTAAGTGGGCCATCACCAGCAATTAAAAGCTTTGTGTCACTGGCTTTGAATACAAGTGAAGAAAAAGCTTTCAAGAGATTTGGATAGTCTTTTGGTTCATACAATCGGCCTACAGCCAGAATAAGCTGGCATTCATCAGAAATGTCAAGCTGACGTCGCATCTCTGATCTGGCTGAAGGAGAAAAAGAAAAATCCTGGATGGGTATCCCATTGTGCATGGCAATCATGCGCCCGGGCTTCACAGCTTTCTGTTCGATGAAAACATTAACTGCTTCATCACTAACATTCGTTGAAATATCTGCCAACCGGTCGGTCAGCCGATAAGCTGACATGCGAAAGCGGCCTTCCTCGTTAGTGTTGTGTGCACTGCTGATGAGTCTTGGAATGGGCACTATAAGCCGCAGAATGCGCACTGGAATATTGGCATGCACCAAATGACTATTCACCACATCAGGCTTAAAATCTCGTACTAGACTGCGGAGTTTTATAAATGCAGGTAAAAAAGATACAGGGTTCTTGGTAAGGCCAATCTTTATAACACGGACACGCGGATCATTGGGTAATAATTTTGCTTCACCATATAGATAAGCAAGACAGACTTCATGGTCAGCCTGCGCAAAGCAGTCAGCAAGATTAGTTACCAAGCGTTCAGCCCCGCCTACGCCAAGTTCTGTTATTACAAGAAGAATCTTCACAAAATTAAAGCCTTAAATAAAAAATGTATCTACATCAAATCAAATTATCCATCGCCCAACAATGATTTAGCCTGACATACCCTAGAGCCATATTGCCCAGATTGCGGCTGTTATTAGTTGCAAGTCGATATGTAATTATCTGATAACAAGCGGTATAAAATTCGAGTCAAGGCCCCGCTGTCTCAAGTCGCGGCAGATTGTAGGAAGTCAGCAAGATCTATTTGTTCCTGGCCAATTGTATCGAGACAATAGAAGTAATTTTATTTATATCCTAAATGACAAATAAGAACGAGTCGATAAATGTGCTGCTGCGCCCTTACCAATTAACTTCTCACGCCAGAATCCAGTAGCCAATAGATTTATCATTGGATGACAAACCGGTCACACAAGAACATTATCCAGCCGGGCAATGCAAATATGCGAGATGCTCGAAATTCCGATATGGCGATTTTATGTTGGCTATTTGCATGATGCCGGTAGCGCCACCAATTCATTGACGCCCTTACTCGCAAGCGCCAAGGCAGAATCGATTCCAACATTGCGGCATATACCTCCATAGCACTGCATGGAGAGCTAGCTCTAATGCACCGACTGCTGGCTGATAGTCCCTCTGACTGATAGATACATTCTATCCATGGGCTATTGATGAACAATGTTAGGTGAGTCCGATCAAGATGGTACCAAAGCCAGCCTTCAGCCATGAAACGTTCGCCTGGTATATCCGGGAACGGATGCATTTGGAGAGCTGTTCTACGTATTACCTCGGCTGTATCAATCGGGTGTTGAGAACGCAGCCATTCAGAATGACTACAAGGATTAGTTGGCATTTCGAAACTATACTCTATGCCAAGCTCCGGGAATTGTCTCAAGGCACGCACGAGTCCGATGCGAGGGTCATTATTAACCAAGCAAATGGTTTCTAACACTTGATTGATTGATCCATTGACCAAGTAATCGTCACTGTCGACTATCATGACCCAATCACCGTAAGCCCGCTCCGCAGCCAAATTAATTGCGCGATGCTTGCCACCGTTCTTGACAAGCATGAACCTGATCAAGTCCGGGCGCTTGTCAGCAAATTCCGCCAAAACTGCTTCAGTGTTATCCGTAGATCCATCATCAATCACCAGCCACTCAATTGGGTCATCTGGATGAACCTGTGAACAGATTGAATCGAACACTCGAGGTAGCAGATTGGCTCGATTGTAAGCCGGAGTGAAAATTGTCAGTAATACTTTCTTGCCTTGTGTCTGACTCATCACCATCCCTCCGGCATGCGGATAAATGAACCAGTATAAAGTTGCAACATTATTACGTTGATCAACATGATTGTTCCAACAAAATATACCAATATTTTTCGGCTGCGCGTTTCTATGACTTGGAGCAATATTACTAGCGGCAATAGAAACCAGGAAAAGGCGGAAAATCGGTCAGCGAATGGCACAAAAGAAAACAAATGGTAAATAATATTGAGGCTTAAATAGAGCGACAACCACCAGCCAGATCCCATGTAACTGAAGATGGGTGCTTTTTTTCGCAACAGCCATCCGGTAATCAGTGGCAACAACGAGAAGAGAAAAAAATCAGCGCGAAAGCCAGTTCGATAAGCTATCTCCTCATTATTATTGAAGTAAATTTCATGCGTCTGGCGAAGTGAAATTAGTTCTGGAAGAGCTGACATAATTGATTCATTAAGGCCACTAGCCGACAAGCCAACAGCCACGAACAGCAGGCCCAGCACGAGCGCCCAGCGCATTCGGCCACTTGAAACAGATTGACACATTGCTTGATGTAAAACAGTAACCCCAACGCCCAGCCATGCCCCGGAATGCCAAAATGGAGCTAGCAGAAGCCAAGCCCATGCCGTTAGCTTTTGTTGGCGGAAGCCAACAAAAGCCATTAGCAGGAACACGAGGGAGAGTCCTTGGCGTAGTCCACTCGAAGCATATGCAATGAAGAAGGGGTAACCCATATAGCACATCAGAAGGATTGATGCGCCGATTGGTCCGGCAAGCTTGTAAACCGACAGCAGGAACATACCGATGAAGATCAGGAGCGTAGCACCGAATAGCAACCATTGGCTATCACCCAACTGGCCGGTCGTCCAGTTGAGTAATACATAAAGTGGATCTGATTCGCTCTGATAGTTGAACGCGTCCTGTAACTCCATATTGCGCAATACAAGAAAATATTGGTAATAACGCCACGAGTCACCTATCACTGGGCGCAGTAATAGAGCTAGAAATATTAAGGTCGTGGTTATGCCGGCAGTGAGCACGAGGCCAGAGCGAGCATATGCATCCCGCCTTTCCAAAAAATGCACAACAAACGACAAGCTCAGCAAGGCATACGGAATCAGCAGGAAGTGCATTCTATAGCATCCAGTTCTGCATTGAGAGGTAACATTGCCGCCGCATGCCGGCCAGCCACGAGACCTCGAAGTGTAGCTAGCAATGGGCGTAGGGATAGATCCAGTCGACTGTAGGAAAGGCCAAGCATCAGTAGTCGTAATAGCGCAGTTGGTTGATGCCACGGTTTGAGGTGTCTAAAAATCAATATGCTGCGGTTGTGTGCCAAGCCGAACATATATTTTGGCCAATCCTTTGTGACACGACATCCTCCCATCGGCGCTGCAAGATGCAGCAACCTCGCCGATGGTTCGAACCAGGTACGCTTGCCAGCTTTATAAAGGCGAAGCGCGAGTTCGGATTCCTCATAAAGCGCAGCACCAATACTGAGTACTTCGTCAAGCCCTCCGACAGTGTCAAGTGCTGATCGGCGGACAGAGAAGTTACAGCCTTTCCCGTGAATGCACCAGCTTGCTGTGGTGGCACAAAAGTTAGCTATTGGCGTAGCAGTCCACCAGTTGAATGAACCGGTTGGTAGATGGCTGGGTTTGTCGCCTGCTTCGTCAATTCCGCCTGCGACCATGTCGGCCCCTGTCTTGACATGACTCTCAAAATGAGATCGCACAAGATCTGTCCCCGTCCTGATATCATCATCGATATATAGCACCACATCTTTCGCAGCGTGTCGCCATCCAAAATTGCGAGCTTGTGGAAGTCCCTTGAAATTGGCCTTGAAATAACGGATACGCGGTTGATCGATTTGTTTTATCAGATCCAGAACTTCTGCATTGATTTCATCTGATTGATCAACGATAAGTATCTCGTAATCATCAAACTGCTGATTTAACATATCACGCACAGTCTCAACCAGTACTGCGGCGCGATTGATGGTTGGAATCACGACGCTGACACCGCGAAGAGAATTTTTTTCAGGCATTTTTAATATCCAATACGCTCAACAATTTCGATACATAAAGCTCCCAAGACCCTTTGGTCAACGCACGTTGTCTACCGCGCAAGCCCTGTTCCTTGAATGGCAAAATATCTATACTCAGACGTTCCAGGTGCAATCGAAGGGCGCTCACATCGTCTTGTTCAATCAACCATCCTCCTTCGCCTTCCTCCACGGCGTCAGGAATTCCTCCTACTCGGGTGCCAATGACTGGCACCCCGGCAGCCTGGGCTTCCAGAAATACCATGCCGAATCCCTCTACACCGCGTGCCTGAGGGTCTTCCTTTGTGCATAACACAAACAAGTCAGCGCAACCGTATAGCGTGGGCAAGTTTTCATCTGCCACGAATCCAAGCCAGGTTATTGAATTGCTTAGTCCGAGAGAAGCCGCTAGTGCTTTCAACGAGTCAAGATGCGATCCACGGCCAGCCACTACATAATGCAATGTTTCTCGTCGCTCCGCCGGCATTTGCGCCAGCGCGTTAAGTACCACATCGTGACCTTTATAGGCATCCATACGCGATACGCTGAGAATGATTCGACGATCTGTAGGCAACTGAAACTGTTGTTTCGCCAAGAGCTCATTTTCGACAGGTTTGAAACGGGCAGCATCGACACCCGGTGTGATCACTATGGTGTTGGCTTCTGGACTGATAGCTTGAACCAGATGTTCGGTATAGCGACTGTTGCAGATTACAGAGCGAGCCGATGATAGCGTCTTACGCCGCAGCCAGTTTTTGACGAAGTAACGTAGTCCGTCAGGATAGGGCATCACTTCGTTACCATGCGCCATCAATATGCTGTTTGTGCGGCGTGCCAAATAAGCAAGTGCTCCTTCAGGACTCCACACTGTTGGCAATACTGGAATGCCGGAAGGCAGTCTTCGTAAGTAGACAAATGTGGCAATGTCACGCTGCAGCTTGGAACGCGATACCTCTTGTGTGGAAATTTGAGGGCGGGTGAGACCAGGACGTCCGTCTGCTGCAAGCGTCAGCACTTCGATCTGACGACCACGTCGAGACAACTCATTGACAACAGTGCTGACAAGGCGACTAATGCCTCCATCATTGGGAGGATAGTCATAACTTAGTATGGATAATCTAGGCATCAATTTTTGTTATAAGGCTTTGACTTTATTGTTTGAATTGCTCTATTAATAACTGCCCCTCATCAATTAGGGCAACATATGAGCGAGAAATATTTCCTCGGCGGATAGTCGTAACTAAACGTCAAATATGCAGGTTTCAAATTCAATTGTTATGCAGTAGTTTAAATATCTGGGCGAAGTCATTTACCTGGGTTTTTGCAAGGTAACGAGAACAATAGTCAGTTGGCTCTAGCCTTAAATCATCGTTAAAAAACTGCAGCAGTAACTGGGCATTTTCTTCAGTATTACCATCAAGAAATAAACCTATTCCTGCTTTGCTTAATTCTTTTCGAGCTTCGCTTGGATCGGGAACGATTGCTAAAACAGGCTGCTTTAAGGCAATGTAATCGACCATTTTAGCAAAGTTAGTCCACCAATGACTGTATCTACCACTAATCAATAAACACGCTTTTGATTCAACAATAATCTTGTATAACTGCGCCTGAGGTACATGGTCAATGTAGCGTATTTTTTGCTGTATGCCATATTTTATAGCTAATGAATTAACTAGCGGATAATTGATTTCTTTCCTACCAATAATATAAATATCTGGAATAATATCTTTGTCCTCTATTAATTTCATCATATATGAAAAGCTAGCGAAAAACTCTTTTCCATAATCTGACTGAAATTCTCCAGAAAACAAAATATAGTTTTCTTTCACCATTATCTTATCAGGTATATAAGCTTCATCTAAGCCTGTTGGAATAAAAACAAACTCTCGTTCAGCTATATTTAAGAAGTCTCCATAAACCATTGGATAAGAAGATGATAGTACTGTAACAACATCGGCTTTTTCTAAAGTTTTACGTACGAGATTCTTACGGTTTTTATTAATACGATTAGAAGGAGTTAAATATTTACCAATAAGAACAGGATCTCTAAAATCAGCCACCCATTTGTAGCCTTTCTCTTTAAGTGACAATCCAATGTCATTCATCGTATAAGGAATTGAAGTCGTATAAAACACCTGAATATCATGCTGTCGCATTATTTGTAGCGCTTTTTTAATAGCCAAGCCGCGCCATGTCCAATGTGCATCAGGATTGTGAATAGTATTTATAGCGTGTGAATAAATCTGATTTAGTGTTTTTTTAATTTTCTGTGTTAGAGGTAATCTTATCTGAAGGTTAGAGGTATTTTCTCCATCACTCTCTAATCTTAGATCATTTTTAATTGCTTTAAAACTTCTATCCTTGCCACCTAAAGCCATTCGGATACCTCTTAAAGTTGGCTCTATATAACGGGCATAGTGAATTTCAACACTATCAGGAAGATCAGCTAACAAGGATTGATCTTCATTATAAAGATAGTTAATATCAACAGTTAGTACATGCACTTTAAAATTATGATTAGCTAGATATTTAGCTAATTTATAGACTCGAAAAACAGCCGCATGAGTTTGAGGAGCGAAATAGGGTGTGATTAATAATATTGGCTTCATTTTAACTTATTTTTATGCGGAAGTTTCCCATGTAATTTAAATGCTATCGATTATTAATAAAACTTTCACATTTTTCTATTAATTTATTTGCATATTCTATATGCAATTCTTTGTTCTGTATTGGGGTATTAGGAGAGATTGGAGTATTAATATCAAAATTATTTGAAAATTCTCCATTGTCTGTAATAGAAATAGTATTAAACCAGTCAGTTAGGCCATCAAGTCGACATCGTTCACTTTTGTCATTTAAACCGCCATCAATAAATATAACTGGCGTACCAAAAGCTAAACAGGGCAGTGCACAATGAATTCTTGAAGTCACCACAAGCTGAGCATTAGCGTATTTACGTAGGACAGTATCAGCATACATAAGCCTAAACTCTCGAGAATTATCGCCAACAGCACAACTATGAGTAATTTTTTGCACGTTATCGAGTAAAGAAGAGCTAAAAATGCTCTCAATAATCCTTATCCGATCAACTTCGGATTTATCCTTTTTTTTGATTTTATGCTTCACCATTCCAAATAAGCTATCTGGTTTTTGAGAATGCATTTTGTATAATACATCCACAAAATATATTCCTTCTCTTGTATTTTCTGTACAATACTTTTCTCTCTCAAGCGTTAGAGTTAAGCATCCAGAGAACCAAGCAGGAATACCATTTTCCTTCATTATATTAAGGGTGCTAAAATCTCTACACCCGATAGGTGAATACTTTCTCAGATGTTCCATCCCAATAGGGTTAAGCATTGCATTCTTTACATTTTCATTGACATGGAAAGAAATATATAGTGGTAGCAAATCTGAAGATGGTGGCCAATATTCTGGCTCATGTATAAACCAGCCGTTAGAAATTATTTTCGCGGTATCACCTTCATATTCAGATAATCTTCCTTTATTTATCCATCCATCAATCTTAGGAAGATACCGCTTAGCTGCTAAGCTTTGAATATCATCTCCGACATTGAATTTGTTATTTGTTCCTGGCGGATTATCCAATAAATAATATTTCATTTCTATCCTACAAGTTTTTATTATTTAATTTATTATAAATACGTTTTGGTAAGAACTTTTCAAAATCTTCAATCAACATTTGTTTCAAAAAAAACCAAGTCATAATAATAAATGACATAATTCCACTAAAAATTTTTATAATTAATATATTCCACCAAATTAAGTTAATTTCTTTAGCTAGAAATCCACACATCAAAGCTATTATCGACATAATAGCTGTTACACTTAATACTGGTATTAATATTCTATATGTATCTCTTACCCGTAGGTTCGCAGCTTGATGTGCTAAATATAATGTAGGCCAAGGAAGAAAAAGTCCCATTGCTATAGCATATCCTATTGCTATACCAACTGCTCCTCCTTTTATAGTAAAAATAAAAGTTCCAATTAAAACTATTGCATTTGTAACTGTTACCGCTAAGTAAGACTTAGCTTTACCTGAAGCAGTAAATAACCAACCATTAGTGTTATATATTGGCTGGGTAATACTGGCTATAGATAGCCAGATAAGAATAGGCACAACTGGTGCCCATTGTTCACCATATATTAATAACACCATTTCTGGAGCAACTATCGCAAGTCCTGCAGCTATTGGACAACCAATAAATGCAACCATTCTGATAGATTTTCGGTATGCTTTTCCGAACCGCTCTCTATCGTCTTGTAATGCAGAAAGTGAAGGGACCATTAACTGAGATAGAACAGATGTCGCTATCATACTAGGCAGCATCATCAAAAAATATGCTCTGTCATAGTAACCTAACTCAGCAACACCCCAGAATTTACCAATTAGGACGCTGTCAACGTTACGAGAAAAGTATATACAAAGTCCATTTAAGGCTAAAAGTCCACCAAAATTAACTAATCTGTATGTTCCAACTCCTCTTCGTGGCAAGGATGGTAAAAATTTAGAAAAGATAAGTGCTAATACTAATCTTACAAAAGATACAATTAGCGTCTGAAATACAAGAGACCAATAGCCATAACCAGATATAGCAAAGAAAATACCGCTCACTCCACCTAATATTAGAGATGACAACTCAATAATAGTTATAGATTGAAAATCCATTTTACGTTTTAGTAAAGCTAGCGGCTGTACAGAAATACCGCTAATTAAAAAATTACTCCCCAAAACAATTGTAATGTCAACCAGCTCTCGTTTTTTATAGAATGAAGCAATACTTGGAGAAATCAAATAACAAATACCCCATAAAATTAAACCAATAAATATATTTATCCAAAAAAGATTATATACTTGTGCTTGAGTTAAATTTTTAGTTTGGATAGTTGCAGTGCTTAAGCCCATTTCTGAGAAAACAAGCATTAGAGCGGTTAATGTTGAAACCATCCCAATCAAGCCATAATCTTCTGGACTTAGGATGCGAGCAAGTACAGTTGTAAAACCTAAAGAGAATATTTGACGTCCTCCGATCAACAAAATTGACCAAAAAGCGCCTTTGCGAGCAAGAGTGCCTACTTGAGTTGAGCTAGGCTTCTCTATATACATGTCTTTTTGACATAATTTATATTCAGCAATCTCTTCTGTATTTTTTTCTTTAATCATTATCGTCAAAATCCAGAATTGTCAAAAAGCACAATGCTTCTATAAAGTTCTAAATTTTTATCCAGAATTTTGCTTGGTGCAAAATCCCGCAGAATTCTTTTTTTTCCTATCGTTCCTAAATTTTCTCGTAATCGGTCATTCCCTAAAAGCAAGCATATTTTTTTACTAATATCATTAAGATCATCAGGATCACAAAGTAAACCTTCTTCGTTAACAACTAACTCGGGTCCACTTGCGCGTGATGAATAAATCGTAGGAATCCCTAAAGCCATTGCTTCCATTGGCGCTAAAGCAAAAGCCTCTGAGTAGGAGGGATAAATAGCTAGATCCGAATTGACCTGTATGTTTTCCATTTCTGTTTTACTGATATGCCCTGTAAAGCTAATAGAGTCTGCATCCTCTCTCGCCAATTTTTTTATTAATTTTTGGGCTGATTCACCCTGATACAATACATCCTTGCCAATCATGATTAGTTTTGCTTGAGGGTATTGTTTTCTGACAAGTGGCCATGCCTCGGCTAGTGAAAATACCCCTTTCTTTTTTACTAAAGAACCGCTATAGGTTACTGTATGTGTTAACTCATAACTTTTTTTACAACGACTTGCATCAGGCAAGGCAACTGTATTATAAATAATCGGTATATTTTTCCTTACAGAAAACAATTGCTTAGTTTTGTTCGCAGTATATTCACTAACTGAAACAATGGTATTTGCCCGATTTAAAGAGAGCTTTTCCAAGAATCGAGTCATAATAGAGACTTTTTCGTTCATTTCAGCAGCAAAATAAGTCAAACTTCCATGTAATCTAACTATTACTGGAATTTTTAATTTCGGCCATCCCGCGCCCCAACCTTCAAAATCAGGTAATTCAATTAGTTGTATATCACCCTGATCAGCCAATTTTTGGACTAAACGAAATACGCGAATTCTATTTCTATACGCCGCCAATCTTCCTTTGTGTGATGCCAGCCTATACACGGTCAATAAACCGTTATGCTTAGTCGTGCATTGATCATTTTCCAATCCTTGATAAATGCCAATCACTACAACATGACAATTATTGTTGATTAAATTTTCAGCTAACTCACTCGTGAAAATACCGATGCCTCCACATTTCTCCGGAGGGAATTCATTACAGATAAAACCAATTTTCATTTTATATGCCAGAGTTACTATATTTTTTTAGGCACAAACGTTTTCCATAATCCATGAAAGGTTTTTCTATCAAATGGAAACAAATCATTGGCAAAATAAACAAACTTAATAAAAATACACTCCACCCTATCAGAGTCTTACCAAACAGTTCAAACCCTAAATAAATAGCTAACATATGTGACAAATAGATTCCATATGAATATTTTGATATTATCGTACATAGTTTCTTTAGATAAGGGTTAAATTCATCATTAATAATAACCAGTGTAAAGCCAACAAGAATTGCACTTAAAATTTGAATAAAAAAATCATAATTCAACATTCTTGAAAATAGGATCAATCCCAGAATAGGCCATATGTAGATAAAGTTAAGTTGCTTACCTTTAAATTGTTTTTGTGCATAATAGGCAATTACTCCTGGAATAAAACAAAGACCCCATTTGGTATAAGCAGGAATTTGGAAATAACTGAACAGGTTATTTATAGTATCCATTTTATTATTAGCAACAAAAAAACAAAGGCATAATATGAAAAATAAAAAAATACTTCGCCATTTTGAATCTTCGCTTCCAATATAAGTAAAAATTATAGGTAATAATAAATACATTTGGAATTCATAAGGCAAACTCCATAATGGTCCTAAAACGTTTTTTTCAATTGTGAAGTTTTGAACTAACAATATATTCTGTATAAAGCCACTTTTTGATACGTATACAGGAAGAAATCCTATTCCCTTTTCAAAGGAAGAAGGTATATTGCAATAGTAATAAAAAATAACTATTATAATTGCTAAAGGATAAATGCGAAAAAATCGCCTTGTTATAAAGTCAATATACAATTTATTACTTTGTTTTTTTAAACGATCTAGTGACAGCATTAAAACATAGCTAGTCAAGACAAAAAATATTGCCACACCTGTTGAACCTAATAAACTTGGCTCTATAAGTTTGAAGAAGATGGGATTCCCCCACCAGATCAAAGTGTGCGCAAGCACAACTAGGAATACAGCGATAGAACGCCAAAAATCCACTAATGCAAACATTATTTTTCTCTTAAAATTCTGATTAACTAGGCCTAAGTAGCAAGTCACTTGATTAATTTTTAAATTATTCTTTGTTCTGCTGCTTTTGATGATCCAGTTGGGTTTGTCGGCTTCTTCTGTTTTTTCTTTGAAACATCTGATCTGCTAATTAAAACGTAGAAAGCCGTGCTGACCTAGTTGCATTACACTTGATAGTGCCGATCAATTTTAATTAGCCATTTATTGGCTAATGCAAAGGAGAGTTCTTATGCGCACTTTGTCAGAACAGTAAGATCTTATAAGTCATATAATTGTATAGGTAGGTAAAAATCATTTATTCATCTACTGATGTCATACACCTAACTTTAACTTTCCGACCATGCACGAAGTGTTTCACTTTAGTAGATAATTGTGTAATCAGTAAAAGTGAACTAGACACGGGCTGAGGTAACTCAATCATGAAAACGAAATTGCAGCCTTGTGCAGTTTATCGTCTGGTTTAGGATCGAACTTACTACACAAGAGCTTGCTTTTTGTTGGCTAAAAACGAGTTGAAGGGCAGTTTACGCTTAATAGTCAATTAGGGGCACATGCTTTTGAGCTTCATAGATTATAGCCGCCCATCCACTTGATCCGCAGGAAACAGGTATTTCACATCGAACAATACGCAGTTTGCCTTGCCTAAAGCACGAATTTTTTCCACGCCCATTTCAACAAACTGTTTGTGCGATACCGCCAGGACGATTGCGTCATAGTGGCCTTTAGTCAATTCGCTAACAGGTGTGATTCCATATTCGTGCTGCGCTTCGGCGGCATCGATCCAGGGATCATAAACATCCACTTGAGCATTGAGCGCTTTGAATTCGTTGATGATGTCTACGACTTTGGTATTGCGCAGGTCAGGGCAGTTTTCCTTGAAGGTGAGGCCCATTACCAGGATTTTGGCATCGACAACATGAATGCGTTTTTGCGTCATAAGCCGCGCAACCTGGTCAGCCACGTGAGCACCCATGCCGTCATTGATGCGCCTGCCGGACAGGATGACTTCGGCATGGTAGCCGAGTTCCTGCGCTTTGTGCGTCAGATAGTAAGGATCGACGCCAATGCAGTGTCCGCCTACCAGGCCGGGCCGGAAAGGCAGGAAGTTCCATTTGCTGCCGGCTGCTTTTAATACTTCTTCGGTATTAATACCCATGCGGTTGAATATGAGGGCCAGCTCGTTGATGAGCGCGATATTGACGTCGCGCTGGGTATTCTCGATGACTTTGGCGGCTTCCGCCACTTTGATGCTGGACGCCTTATGCGTGCCCGCAGTCACGACGCTGGCATAGAGTGCATCGACATAGTCGGCTATTTCCGGCGTGGAGCCTGAAGTGACTTTTTTGATGGTGGTGAAGCGATGCTCTTTGTCGCCGGGATTGATGCGTTCGGGGCTGTAGCCGGCAAAGAAGTCGACATTGAATTTAAGGCCGGAAATTTTTTCAATGACCGGGATACAGTCTTCTTCGGTAGCGCCGGGATAGACGGTTGATTCGTAAATCACTACATCGTTTTTCTTGATGACTTTGCCGAGCGTCTCGCTGGCCTTGATAAGCGGCGTGAGGTCAGGGCGGTTGTGTTTGTCCACTGGCGTGGGTACGGTGACAATAAAAGTATTGCACTCCCGAAGTGTTTCCAGTTTCGCGGTATAGCGTAATTTGACAGCCAGCTTGAGTTCATCATCGGAAACCTCGAGAGTCCGGTCTTCGCCCGCCTGGAGTTCTTCAATGCGTTTTTCGTTGATATCAAAACCCACAGTAGGGTAGTGGCGGCCAAACTCGACAGCCAGCGGCAGGCCGACATATCCCAGGCCAATGACTCCAATTACGGAGTGATTTAAGTCTTTTTTCATTTAAATACTCGGTTTATTTTTCTGAATAATTCTATAAAGGCTTTTTGATGCTTAAAAATTAGCCTCTTTGAGTGTTTTTTCTTCTAAATGCCTGGAGCCCTTCATGACTCTTGAAGAAAAAATTACCGCCAGATAATAGGTGATGAAGAGGCTGATAAAGAGGTAAAACATGAACCAAGCCGGTATATTGAACAAAATGTCTGCCGCTAGGCCAAAGGTCGTCAATGTAACTGAAAAGAACAGTATGATGGCGAGTGTTTGATTGACCCCGAAACCAGCATCGATCAGGACATGGTGAATATGATTGCGGTCCGGGTCGAACATGGATTTGCCTTCAAAGAAACGCCTGAGCATGATGCAGACAGTATCAAGAACAGGGATCGCGATAATCCATAAGGCCGTGACGGGCGAAATGATTCTATCCTGACCTTGTGAGGTAGAAATAATCAGCCAGCAAATAGTGAAGCCAAGCAACATGCTCCCTGCATCGCCTAGAAATACAGATGCTTTTTTCTTGCCGAATATGCGCAGGTTAAAAAGTAAAAAAGCAAGAATGGAAGGAATGATTAATAATAGCGGGATGCTGATATTGCTGGAAGGAAATAGCGCTTCCAATATTGCAAAAATAACAAAGATCAGCAAAGCCATACTGCCTGCCAAGCCGTCTATGCCATCAATCATGTTAAACGCATTGATTCCGCCTACCACTGCAAAGACTGTAAATAGGGTCGAGAACGCGCCTAATTGGATTTCTCCGAAACCGAATAAATTATCCAGGCTGGTAATTTCATAGCCGGCCCATTTGATCATAATCAATGAAGCTATAATTTCTATAACTAGCCGGATTTTAAAGCTTATGTTTTTGAAATCATCCGCAAGACCGCATAAAATAATCAGCCCTGCCGCTGCAAGGTAAGCTGTGTTTGCCTGCCCGATCAGATTCTGCATTGAGAAGACGCTGAGGTAGATTGTTAATCCGCCGATTAGCGGAATCTCTCCCTGATGTTTTTTTCGAGAATTTGGCTGGTCGGTTAGCCCCACTTTGGCGGCAATAGGTCTAAGTACTACGATGGCTAATAACGTCATGAAAAAACATAAAGTTACGCTAAACCAAAATAAATGAGTATTAAACACTTAGACTACTTCCTGACTTTACTAAGACCGGCACATCCTAATTCAGAAGAGAAATTTTACTGGTATTGCTGCATAAGCAGGCTGTAATTTTCTTCTAAAAATAGGGAGGCTTTGATTTGTATTTTTATATGAATTTGTTTCCGCACGCTTTCTTGCATATATGTCTATGCTCGTATGCATTTCAGCTGATATCTAATGGAGATACTGTAAAAATGGTTGGAAATGTGCGGTTCGCTAGTATTAAACAATAAATATAGCATTTTTGTCAATTTTTGTTGGAAATTAATAGATATAACAAATATAGCTTAATAAATTGATAGTGCAAGAAAAAAGGGTGGGTAATTCAGTAGATTGCCCGGTTGCAGCGGGTTTCTGCTTAAGGTAAGGAATAAAAATCTTTTCAATCAAAGGTTTCTAAACCCTAAAATCAGTTGATATTTGATAATTATCTTTCATTTAAGATTGTTGTTCGCTTTGGGGTGAAGATGAGATATCAGGGTGGGGTTGGGCAATGGGGTGCTTTTTATTAGTTTTCGCTGTTTTTATAAACAAGTATTCAGATTGCCGCGTTTTCTAAAACCGGTTTTATGCTGGATTTTATCTTGATCAGTGATCAATATGGTGATGCCGGTCAAAAACCTAAGTTTATATGCCTGTTTTATAAACTGATATTACGCTGTAAGTTGAATTCAAATCGGTTTAGGGCGAGTTACTTGCTTTTACCAGCCTGGGTAGGCTGGGTTGGAGCTTTAGCGGAAACCCGGCATGGGCGGCCGAAACGCCGGGTTTAGCAGCCCGGCCTACTCCGTTACCCTGTCAAAATCAGGGCGAAATCCACGGTAGGGTACGCATCGCGTACCTCTTCGGACTTGTGGTGTGCCGAAAAGCCCTGAACAGGTACGCGATGCGTACCCTACGAAGATGGGGGGACGCCAAATGCGGGGTTTATGAACTCAGCCTGTCGCTGTCCCTGGTTCCCACGCAGGAGCGTCACTGCCATTAAGTTAAGACTTGTTTCGTTCGCCCTGAGCTTGTCGAAGGGTGAGCGGAACAAGTCGTTAAGCCATTCATGGTTCGACAAGCTCACCACGAACGGCTTAACTTAACGGCATTGACGCAGGAGCGTGGGAACGAGGAAAAACCTGTGGGGGCGACTTCAGTCGCCTCTTGGGCCTGAAATGGGCGACTGCCAACAGTAGGCGCTTTAGGCGAAATCGCCCCCACAGGTTTGCGTAAGTCCTGAGCTACTATCTGCAGCAGCGGTTACAGGATAATATACGTGGTACGGGATCGGGGCTTTGATGTAGCGGTCGATCTGAGAAAATTATCAGCGGCCATGAATTAGCCGAAGGCAATCACCGGCATTTCTGGGTGCCGACCGGGCGGTTTTCTGGCGTTATCTGGGCTGGTGACTTTCTTTGTAAAAACACCGACTACTGCGCTTCCATTTGCAAATGCCGGCCTAAGGGAAAAGGGCTGGTAACCCTTTGCAGCAATGCCAGCTTGGCGCTTACATAGCCATAGAGTGTGTTAAAGGGCATTGGTTTGTAAAATACTGTCACGCCTTTGGGTAAAGGGCCTCTGCTGTCGATATCAATCTTGTTTAATGTGGTGACTACAATGATGTCCATCGTGTCGAACCAATGATCCTTTCTAATGGTATTTATCATTTCTAAACCGTCTACTCCAGATATGCACAGATCAGTGATTAGAATGTCAGGAGAGTGTTTTGCGATTTCAACAAATGCGGATAATCCATCATTAACAAAGGAGAGATTGATGGGCATATTCGATTCCGCAACGGATTGCTCATAATGCTTTTGTAAGGACGGATTATCTTCTATGAGGAGGACGGATAGGTTCTTGGATTGATCAAAAAAGGTATTGGGTTGCTGTTGGTGGGTTTTCAGAAAATCTTCGATAGAACTGCCAAGAATCCGGCGATGGCCGCCTGCGGTTTTCCAGGCTTGCAGCACCCCTCGCTCAACCATTTTCTGCACGGTGCCTAATGACAATCCCAGCATTTCAGCAACCTCGCGCGTATTGTAATAGGCGTCGCTTTCAAGGCTTGCATTAACATTAAGTTGTTTTTTGCTGAAATCGAATTGTTTTTTCATAAACGGATTAAATTTAAATGCTTAAAAATAGTCGTCTACTAATATTAAGGTAGAAGGCATTGCCATTGATTTCTATATTAAGCAAGATTAAGTAAGAAAAATCTTTGCGCTCTCGATAATTGATCGTTTTTTAGCGCCAAGCTGCATGAGCTAGCGGATTGTATTCTTATGACATATTTATTAAATTTTATGAAAATGGCATTAGATTGCATATACGTTATATTACTTATTTCGCCGATTCAATTTTGATATTGCATATATTGCACGCAATGTGAGTGCTCGAAATATAGTAGTTTTAGAGTATTAATTGAATCTTAAGATTAGGCAATGTTAGTACATTGTCCGTTGATTTAAATTGACTTGTATCTCAAAACGGCAATTTGTTCTTGACTATGTAAAATTTCTTCCTTGTAGGGGTTGGGAATATAAATGGTGTTGGAAAAAACTGAGAAAATTGCAAAAATGCGAGATGAGCAGGGGCTGTCGTTTTTAAAATTGCTTTCTGCCTGGGCTTGCTTTGAGCTCGCTTCGGAGGTATGGAGCATGGTTCCCACATTATTGCTGTCTGGTATGTAGTTCAGGACTTACGCAAGCCTGTGGGGGCGACTTCGCCTAGAGCGCCTACTGTTGGCAGTCGCCCCCACAAGTTTTAAAACTACTTGTTTCGGCGGTTGAACAGGCAAACTGCGTAAGTCCTGTAGTTTTTATCAATTTTTATAAATAAATAAAGAATATTAATTTTGTTTGTAAGGCGTTTTTTATTGGCTTATAATTTTATGAATTATTTATATGTATTGTTTTAGATGCTGGGCATATCAGACTCTTTCTTCACCGAATTGCTTAACGGTTCTTTGAGTAAAGTCGCACCCAAAAAACGCCGTAATCTGCTGCTCGCAAGTGCGGTCGGCATTGTCATCGGAGCTATTAATAATATGGCTCTCCAAAAACTTAATGTACTCGGAATCGACTTTGCTCTGCCGGTACAATATTCATTTTTAGCCTTGACGGCTGCCGTCGTTGCATACTTCTTTTTAGTCTTCATCGGGTATGGTTTGGCTGAGTTCCTCATTTGGCGGAAGGATTGCAAAGATTGTCTCGCCAAGCTAATGCGAGAGTCTCAAGAAGGGTTATACGAAGATCGGGCGGAATGCGAAGGGCTTCATCAAAGCAGCGCTAGAGCTGAATGGCTGCGCGACTGGTACGGGCCAATTGCTTTTTTTAAGCTTGCATTCGAGTTCGTCGCGCCTTTAGCAGCGGGAGCATTAGCTGTATACATGCTGCTGTTTTAATGCCTGTATCTCCTGGTGCCAGCTGGGCCTGCGCAAAATCAAATTCTTAGCCATGCTTTGTATCTTCGTATTTGGAGGAATACAAGGCTGAGCATTTGCAAGCTAACAATCCATTGCTGTTTCTCGCGTATTATGGATTCTGGTCTGGTGAGTGCGCATCTCGTAAGCGGGATTCCTTTGGCCGGTTGGGCCGCCTTCCAAAAAAGTCAAGCAATTGGGTGGGATTTGCAGGACAATCGCGCTATGTCTTTTTTCCGAAGATCAGCGCGACGCGGCTAAGGCTAAGGTCCAAGCGCCGGACGGGATATTCATCCCGTCCGTAACGTTCGGGAATGATCCAAAAAGGCAGACTTGCCAGTTTGTCCTGAACGTTTCAAACTTTATGGCTTCGGTAAAACGTTCGGACGGGTTTAAAAAACCCGTCCGGCGGAAGTTTCAACATAGCGCGATTGCCCTGGTGGGATTTGCCTCGTCATTGTCCTGTCTGACGTACAAATAACGGTTTTTTGAGTCTAATGCTGCTCTTGGTGTGAGCAATTTATTGTACGGTAGGGAAGGGTGGGGTTCTGAAGATTATCGGATCGGCTTGAATGTCTGGCGAGGGAATTGCTGGCTGAAAATTTCGAACTTTAAAGCGCCTGTGTCACGCCTATAGGATTCGGTTGAAAATAACTTTTCGGTTTGTGTTGATGAAATCAGCGCTCATGTAGGGGCGAATTTATTCGCCCAAGGCGACTGAAGTCGCCCCCACACTTGTTGCTCGTCAAAATTTAGGGAAGTTATTTCTCGCCTTTAACGCCGTTGGGTTTGATGAGCTGATACAGTCCGCCGCCGTCATTAAGTTGCTTGTCTTTGGCTTCCAGCTTGGCGTTGAGCAGTGCGGTGTTGATGAGTAGCTGTCTTGCCATGCAGTAACTTTTTTTGCCGCTTTGGAGTTACTGCAAAAATTGTCGAGTGTTACTGTGTTTTATTGTGTTTCGTTGGGCAATAAAAAACCCGCTAAGCCTTACGGCTTGCGGGTTTTTGTGGTTCTTTGCACTGCACGGAACCAAAAATTGGTACCGAGGGTCGGAATCGAACCGACACTGAGTCACCCCAATTGGATTTTGAATCCAACGCGTCTACCAGTTTCGCCACCCCGGCAAAGAGCGCACATTATATGCGGGCATTTTAATCATGTCCAGTTTATTTTTTAATTTTTACCTGATGTTACGCGCGCATCGATCTCTGTGCTGTTTTAGCGCCCTGTAGGTGCGAATTTATTCGCACTGCCTAGACTGGTACACGCAGGCGTTTACCTCGGTCGAATGAATTCGACCCTACAACTGCATAACATCAGTTTTTTAAGTATATTCGTCAGCTCAAAACTGATAACATCGCGCGCCATGAAGAAAAGTGACTTTAATTACTATTTACCCGAACATCTGATCGCCCAAAAACCCTTGCCTGACCGCAGCGCCAGCCGTCTATTGTGCATGGACAGGGAGTCAGGCCGGATAGCCGATAGGCAGTTTGCCGATTTCATTGACTTGATCAATGAGCGTGATCTGCTGGTTTTCAACGATACCAAGGTTATCCCGGCGCGGCTGTTTGGCAGGAAGCAAACCGGCGGCAAGGTCGAGGTTCTTGTCGAGCGCATGCTCGATGCCCATCATGCCATTGCCCATGTTCGGGCCAGCAAATCGCCGAAAGCGGGAGCGGTGATCGAATTGGATGAAGGCCATCGTTGCATTGTGCTGGGTCGGGAAGGCGATTTGTTTCAACTGGAATTTCCGGGGGCGAATTTATTCGAATTGCTGGAACAAATCGGTCATATGCCGCTGCCGCCTTATATTACGCGCGCCGATGACGAATCCGATCTGACCCGTTATCAGACGGTTTTTGCCAGAGAGGCGGGTGCGGTCGCGGCGCCTACGGCAGGCCTGCATTTTGATCAGGCTATGATGGATAGGATCAAAGCCAAAGGCGCGCAAACGGCTTTTGTGACCTTGCATGTCGGCAGCGGCACGTTTCAGCCGGTCAGGGTGGAGGACTTATCCGAGCATTTGATGCACAAGGAGTTTTTCTCCGTAGCTTCAGGCACTGTCGATGCGGTGCGTCAGGCTCGGGAGCGGGGCGGCAGGGTCATTGCCATCGGTACGACAGCGGTCAGGGCGTTGGAATCGTCGTCCCGAAGCGGCCGGCTTGAACCCGGTTTCGGCGATACCGATCTGTTTATTACGCCGGGCTATCAGTTCAAGTCCGTCGATGCGATGCTGACCAATTTCCATCTGCCTGAATCGACGCTGCTGATGCTGGTGTCCGCTTTTGCCGGTTATGAGTCTATTATGCAGGCTTATCGGCATGCCATCGATCAGTCATACCGGTTTTTCAGTTACGGGGATGCGATGTTTCTGGGGGAGATTAAGGAATATGTATAAGCTATCCTACTCAAGTGGGCAGATGATTTTCCGATGTAGGTGCGGATTCATCCGCACAGTGCGAATACCCGCAAGGGGCACAAGTGAATTTGCACCTACACTACTGATTTATTTTATGATTATCGTTATGTAATGGCTAACAATCCCGATTTGATTTTTTCTCCCGGCGTTCCTCAAAAAGATAATCCATTCCTGGTCTGGTCCGGCCTGGCCGGTTGCGGCGATGCGCTGGCATTGGCTTCCGCGATTAAAAACGAAAACCGCCTGTTTGTCATTGTGACGCCGGATAATCAGACGGCCTTGCGTCTGGAGCATGAGCTGGCGTTCTTTTTAGGAAGCGAGCATCCGATTCTGCATTTTCCCGACTGGGAGACACTGCCTTACGACGTGTTTTCGCCGCTGCCGGAAATTATTTCGGAACGGCTGAAAACGCTGGCGCTGTTGCCGCAGGTCAAACGCGGCGCGCTGATCGTTTCGGTGACGACCCTAATGCACCGGCTGGCCCCGCGCGAGCATGTTTTGGCGCACAGTTTTGTGGTCAAGGTCGGCGATATTTTCAGTTTGGAGCTGAACCGGATCAAGCTCGAAAGCGTCGGCTATCAATGCGTGCCGCAGGTTTTTCAGCATGCCGAATTTGCCGTGCGCGGTTCGATAGTCGACTTGTTCCCGATGGGCAGCAAGGTGCCGTTCCGGATCGAACTGTTCGACGAGGACATTGAATCGATCCGCACGTTTGATCCTGAAAGCCAGCGCTCGCTGGAAAAAATAGAGCAGATCGAGCTGTTTCCGGCGCGCGAGTTTCCATTGACCGATGAGTCGATCAAACATTTCCGCCAGGCTTTCAGGGATTGTTTCCCTCAGGCTTCACCTAAAAATAATTTGTATCTCGATGTCAGCAAGGGCATTACGCCGGGCGGCATCGAATATTATCTGCCGCTGTTTGTCGAGCAAACCGCAACCTTGTTCGATTATCTGCCCGCTTCGGCGACTTTGGTCATGCCGGCGGCTTTCGCCGATCTGTCGCAAGCTTTTTATGCCGAAGCCGAAGAACGCTTTCAGCAAAGAAAATACGACGTCGAGCGGCCATTGCTGGCGCCCGAGCTGTTGTTCCTGTCGGCGCAGGACCTGGCGCAAAAAACGGCCGCGTTTGCCCGCATTACCATTGAAAACCAGGCTGTCGTTGAAGGCAATCGGCTCGATTTCAACTGCCATGTGTTGCCGGATTTGACAATAGACGCCAAACTGAAAGAGCCGGCACAGGCTCTCCAGCAGTTCGGCCGCGAGTTTGCAGGCAAAATACTGTTTGTGGCCGAGTCGGCCGGCCGCCGCGAAGGCCTGATCGAAAAGCTGAGGCAATACGGTATCAAGGTCAGACAGGTAGATAGTTGGCAGGAGTTTCTGCGCAGCGAGACATCGCCGTGCATCGTGGTCGCGCCTATGGATCACGGCCTGTGGCTGGACAATCCGCCTATCGCCGTCATTACCGAAAGCCTGCTTTCCGGCGAGAAGGTGCAGCAGCGGCGCCGGCGGCGGCGATCGGCGGCCCGCGAGCTGGAAAATATCGTCAATAACCTGAATGAGCTGACGATAGGTTCGCCGGTCGTGCATCAGGAGCATGGCGTCGGCCGCTATATGGGACTGCAGACGTTGGAAATCGGCGGCGTTCCGGCCGAGTTTCTGATGCTGGAATACGCCAATAACGACAAGCTGTATGTGCCGGTTTCGTCGCTGCATGTGATCGGCCGCTATACGGGCATGAGTCCTGAAGAAGCGCCTTTGCACAAGCTGGGCGGCGATCAGTGGAGCAAAGCCAAGAAAAAGGCCATCGAGCGCATCCGCGATGTCGCGGCCGAACTGCTGGAAATTCATGCCAAGCGGGCGATCAAACAGGGTCATGCGTTTGATGTCGATAATGTCGAATACCAGGCTTTTGCCGACGCCTTCCCGTTTGAAGAAACGCCGGATCAGCAAACCGCCATTGAAGCCATTCTGGACGATATGGCCAGCCCGCAGCCTATGGACCGCGTGATCTGCGGCGATGTCGGCTTCGGCAAGACCGAAGTTTCGATGCGCGCGGCTTTTATCGCCGTGCAAAGCGGCAAGCAGGTGGCCGTGCTGGTGCCGACGACGTTATTGGCGCAACAGCATTATCAGAATTTCAGGGACCGCTTCGCCGATTGGCCCGTGCGTGTCGAGGTCATGTCGCGGTTTGTGACGCCCAAGCAGCAGAAGGAAATCACGGACGAGCTGGAGCAGGGCAAGGTCGACATCGTGATCGGCACCCACAAGCTGCTGTCGAACGAGATCAAGTACAAGGCGCTGGGCCTGGTCATTATCGACGAGGAACACCGTTTCGGCGTGCGCCAGAAAGAGCATTTCAAGAAACTGCGCAACGAACTGGACATGCTGACGCTGACGGCGACGCCGATTCCGCGCACGTTGAATATGGCCATGTCCGGCCTGCGCGATATTTCCATTATCGCCAGCCCGCCGCCGAATCGGCATGCCATCAAGACTTTTATCAGTGAATGGATAGATTCGCAGATCAGGGAAGCCTGCCTGCGCGAGATCAAACGCGGCGGCCAGGTTTTCTTTCTGCATAACGACGTCAAATCGATGGAGAAAATGGCGCTGGAACTCGGCAGGCTGGTGCCGGAAGCGCGCATCGAGATCGCGCACGGCCAGATGCCGGAGCGCGAGCTGGAACGCATCATGCTGGATTTCTACCACCAGCGCTTTAACCTGCTGCTTTGCAGCACGATTATCGAAAGCGGCATCGACATTCCCAGCGCCAACACCATTATCATCAACCGCGCCGATAAACTGGGCCTGGCGCAGTTGCACCAGCTGCGCGGTCGGGTAGGGCGCTCGCATCATCGCGCTTACGCCTATTTCGTCGTGCCGCCCAAAACCTTGTTGAGCAAGGATGCGGTAAAGCGGCTGGAGGCGGTTGAGGCTTCGGGCGATCTGGGCGCCGGCTTCATGCTGTCGTCGCACGATCTGGAAATCCGCGGCGCCGGCGAGTTGCTCGGCGACGATCAGAGCGGCCAAATCCAGGAAATCGGTTTTACGCTGTATACCGAGCTGCTGGAGCGCGCGGTCAATGCGCTGAAATCGGGCAAGCAGCCGGAACTCGATGCGCCGATGGATACGGGGCCGGAAGTCGACCTGCAGGCGCCGGCTTTGATACCGGAAGATTACCTGCCCGACATCCATGCCCGGCTGGTGCTGTATAAACGCATAGCCAGCGCCGAAACGCAGGAGGATCTGCGCGAGTTGCAAGTGGAAATGATAGACCGGTTCGGCCTGCTGCCGGAGTCGGTGAAAACCCTGTTCAGCGTTGCCGAATTAAAGCAGAAGGCCGAAAAACTGGGCATCAGGAAAGTCGAAGCCAGCGCAGCCGGCGGGCGTCTTGTTTTCAGTGCGGAGCCTGTTATCAATACCGAGCAGCTGATCACCTTGATACAAACCGAGGCCCAGGTTTATAAATTCGACGGCGCCGATAAGCTGAGGTTTGTGAAAACGTTCGCTGCGACGCAAGAAAAGCTGGAATTTATTTCAGCGTTGCTGCAGCGATTGACGGTTGGCTAGGCGGTGGGCGGCGTTTTATAGCCAGGACTTACGCAGTTTGCCTGTTCAACTGCTGAAACAAGCGGTTTTAAAACCTGTGGGGGCGACTTTGCCTAGAGCGCCTACTGTTGGCAGTCGCCTTTTTCTGAATGGGCGACTAAAGTCGCCCCACAGGCTTGCGTAAGTCTTATTGTTAATGCCGATAGGGAGCGATGGTCCATTTGCAAAGGTGCTTCCCCGTTAGTCATTCAGTCATAACCCACTTTCGAGCGTTTTTAATTTATCAAGATAAAGGGATTTCAGTTTATAAATCTTGGCGGGCCGATAGGCACCCTGTCTGGATAATTGCCCTGCGACTTCTTCAATCACATCCATTTCCGCTATTTTTCGCCTGAAAGACACTTTATTGAGTTTTTCATTAAGACAAATTTCATAGATCTTTTGTAAAGCCGGCAAGGTAAACGTCTCGCCTGCCAAAAAACAGGGTAAAGAAGAATACTGCGCTTTATTTCTGATGCGGCTGACAGTAGCTCTTATAATTTTCGCATGATCGAAAGGCAGTTCTTTCAGTTCATCAATGTCGGCCAATGACGCCAAAGGGGTATTCGCCGCTTCAATTATTTCCAGAGGCACCAAGGCAAAATAAACCACAGACACCGACCAGCCTCTCGGATCCCTGTATTTACCGGAAAAAGTTTCCAGTTGCTCCAGATAAGGCGGGCGTATGCCCATTTTAGTCTTTAAAACCCGTAGCGCACTATCCAGACAGTCATTATCTTCCTGCTCATGCACATACCCTCCGGGCAGCGCATAGTGACCTTGAAAGGGCGGGTTTTCGCGTTTCAGCAACGCCACATGGAGCGTGCTGTTTTTTATGGTCAACAAGACCACATCAATGGTTTGGATGATGTTTGATTTCATAATAAAAACATAGTTAGTTTCGTTTTTATACTAAATAAACAATAATTATTGTCAATATATTAAAAAACTGATGTTGCAGTTGTAGGGTCGAATTCATTCGACCAAGGCAAACGCCTGCGTATACCGCCCTCTGTAGTGCGAATGAATTCGCACCTACAACGCACTAAAACAGCACATAAATCGATTCGTGCGTGACATCAGTGTAAGGGTATTTTTAAGCGTTTGCTGGATATTTAGTTGCAAATTGAAACTAAGTAAACTATGCTTATCTCAACTGCTAAAGGAGAGAGGCATAATGAAAAAGAACATTCAACTTGTCATTATTGACGCGCAAAATGACTTTTGCGATTTGCCGGAAGGCTACCGCCCGACGATTCAAGGCGTCAAATATACACCCTCGCTGCCTGTAACCGGCGCGCATCAGGACTGCCTGAGAATAGCCAGGCTGATTAACGAGGGCGGCGCAGGCATTACTGCGATCGAGGCTTTTATGGATACGCACCAGTATCTGGATATAGGGCACGTTTCTTTCTGGATGGATGCCGACGGCAATGCATTGACCGAGGCAGCCAGGATCACCTTGAATGATGTGATTGAAAAAAAATACCGTCCGCGCATGGCAGGCGTGACGGAAAAAGTCATGGCCTATTTTGCGCAGCTGGAAGCAGCAGGGATCGAAAGCATTTCTGTATGGCCGGTTCATTGCCAGATAGGGTCATTCGGCCATAACATACATGCCGATATCCTGGCCGCGTGCAGCACATGGGAAAGTCGGCAATTGAAGCCTGTCGATTATATCCAGAAAGGCGAAGACCCCTGGTCAGAACATTATTCGGCATTGCAAGCGGAAGTGGCAGATCCGGAAAAACCTTCCACTTTACTGCGCCGGGCTTCCATTGATAAGTACCAATCGGCAGATCTGGTGCTTTTTACAGGCGAGGCGAGCAGCCACTGCGTCAGCAAGACTATTTGGGATGCGATGAATAACCTCGGCATTGAATGCCGAAAAAAACTGGTGGTGCTGACGGATTGCATGAGCGCAATCCCGGGCTACGAAGCCAAAACGCAGGATACTTTCAACAATCTGGCGGCCATGGGGCTGCGGCTGGCTACTTCGGCAGAGATCCTGCCCGAATTAATGGCAAACAAATAACAAGAACATAAGGAAATAAAAGGATGATAGTGAAGAGCCTGTTAGAAAACGATATGTACAAGTTCACCATGTGGCAGGCGATGCTGCATAAAAATCCTGGCGCTATGGCGAAATACAAATTCTTATGCCGAAGCACGCCTGAATACCCATTGTTGCAATTGGTCGACGATGTCAATAAGGAATTGGATCACCTGTGCAGCCTGTCTTTTCAAAAGGATGAACTGGACTATTTGAGATCCTTGCAACTCTTTAGCAGCGATTTTATTGCCTTTCTCGCCATTTTCAGATTTCAGAGGGATTTTATCAGGGTCGCTGTAGATAAAGACGCATTGATGATCGATGCCGAAGGCCCGCAAATCCATATCATGGGTTTTGAAATATTTTGCTTATATATCGTTTCCGAACTGTATTTCCGGCGCTTCGATCAGGCGGCATTGCTTCAGGAAAGCCGCAACCGGCTGCAGCGGAAAATCGGGCTGGTTAAAGATCATCAATTCAACAGAAAACATCCTTTTGAATTTTTCGATTTCGGATTAAGAAGGCGTTGGTCAGGGCTGTGGCAGGATGAAATGGTCCGGACATTAAAAGCCGAACTGCCCGAGCACTTTAAAGGGACCTCCAATGTTTATCTGGCAAAAAAATACGGCCTCACGCCGATCGGCACGATGGCGCATGAGTATCTGCAATCCTATCAGGCAAGTTCTTGCAATCTGCGTGATTTCCAGAAAAATGCCCTGGCCGACTGGCTGAAAGAGTTTAATGGCTCCCTGGCAACCGCACTGACAGACACGATCAGCATGGATGCTTTTTTGAATGATTTGGACCAGGCGCTTGCTGTCTCGTACGAAGGGTTGCGCCATGATTCCTCATGCCCTTTCGAGTGGGGCGAAAAAGGGCTGGCGCATTACGCAAAACTGAATATTGATGCCAGCACGAAACGCTTAGTTTTTTCCGATGGTCTGGATTTTCCGCTGGCGTTGGAGTTATACGAGCACTTCGCCGACCGCATTAAAACCGGCTTCGGTATCGGTACTCATCTTACTAACGACGCTGGGGTCAAGCCATTGAATATTGTCATGAAACTGATGAGCCTGAACGGCCGGCCCGTTGCCAAGCTGTCCGATGCGCCAGGGAAGACGCTCTGTGAAGATGACGTTTACGTGGCATATCTGAAACAGGTTTTCAATTACGCCGCGTAAATCAGGAGAAAAGGAATGATCAAGATTGCAATCAACCAAATGAACTCAACCGTTGCTGACTTTCAAGGCAATACGGCAACCATGATGGAAGCCATGAGGCAGGCGGATCAAAGCAGATCCGATTTACTGGTGTTCCCGGAATTGTCGGTATGCGGCTATTACCCTTACGACCTGATCGATGAACTTTTCTTCCAGGATCAATCAGAGCAGGCCTTGACGGATCTGCTGGCGTTTTCAAAACAGGTTCCGTCACTAACGACCATTATCGGCACGGTCCGCAAAAATTCGGGGCAAGGCAAGCCTTTTTATAACGCCCTGGTGGCGATCAAAAACGGGGCCATTGTGACCGAGTATTACAAACAACTGTTGCCCACCTATAACGTCTTCGATGAAAGACGGCATTTTGAACCCGGCCCCGTGGCGCCTTGCGTCATCACGGTCGGTAATACCAAAATAGGGCTGATCATTTGTGAAGATGGCTGGAACGACAGCGAGACGGAATACAGGGAAAATCCCTTTAAACAGTTGACGGCGCAAAAGCCCGATCTGGTCATCAGCATCAATGCCAGCCCGTCCAATATCGGTAAACGCGAGCAGCGCCATGACATCATGTCCAGCGTGGCCGCGCGTTATGAATTGCCTTTGCTGTACGTGAATTCGGTGGGCGGACAGGACAGCCTGGTATTCGACGGAGCGTCATTTGCCATGGACCGGAGAGGGGCGCTTGTTTTCGAAGCGGCAAGGTTCAGCGCTACCCAGGAATACCTGACTTTTGATGTCAAGGAAACCGGCTTCCAGTCAGGCGCCGGCGCTATTAAAGCGATGTCCGACAGTGAACTGGCCTTTAATCAGATTGTATTGGGGCTAAGAGATTATGTGCGCCGGTGCGGCTTCAGGAAAGTGGTCGTCGGCTCTTCGGGCGGCATCGATTCGGCCTTGACGCTGGCTTTGGCGGCGGAAGCATTGGGGCCGGAGAATGTAGTGGCGATCACCATGCCTTCTGTTTTTTCAAGCGCGGGCTCGGTAACGGATTCCGAAGCGCTGTGCGGCAACCTGGGCATTGAATTGATTGTCCACCCCATCAAGGCTTTGGTGGAGCAATATGCCAGGGATTTCAGTTCGGCTTTTGCCAGAACCTTGAAAGGTCTGACTTTGGAGAATCTGCAAGCCCGTATTCGTGGTACCATTTTAATGGAGTATTCCAATGAATTCGGGGCTTTGTTGTTATCAACAGGCAATAAATCCGAGATATCCGTCGGTTATTGCACGTTGTATGGCGACACCAACGGCGGCTTGAACCTGATTGGCGATCTTTATAAAACCGAGGTTTACCGGTTATCCCGATATATCAATGACCGTGCGGGACGCGAAATGATACCTGCGGACATTATCAGCAAAGAACCTTCTGCAGAGCTGGCGCCTGATCAGAAAGATACGGACAGCTTGCCGCCTTATGAGGTTTTGGATGAAATTTTGAAGTATATAATTGAAGGCAAGCAATTATCCAAAGCTGAGTATCAACGGGTAAAATCTTATGTGGATCAGATCAATGAAACAAATCAAGGGCTGGTCAATAAGATTACAAAAATGATTGCGCGGAATGAATACAAACGTTTTCAGGCGCCGCTGATCATCAGGATTCGGGCAAGAGCGTTCGGCAACGGCAGGCAAATGCCAATCGCAGCAAAATATTAAAAAATATATACGCATGAAAAAGAAATTTAAAGTAGCCGTCGTGATCGGCCGCCATCAGATCTCTCACGTCGGGCATGAATTATTAAAGCGCAAGGCGTTGGAGATCGCGGAACAGGTGGTCATTATCATTGGTTCATCCTTCCAGTCGCGGAATCCAAGGAATCCGTTTAAATGGACAGAGCGCCGGGAAATGATACTTTCGACATTATCAGAGGAAGACAGGGCGCGCACAGTCTGTGTCCCTATCCGTGATTACTACAATGATGAGCGCTGGAATACCGAAGTCAAAAGGATTGTCGGCGAGTACGCCGCTCAGGATATTGCGCTCGTCGGTCATAAAAAAGAAACCGATATCGATATCGATACGTACTATCTGGATAACTTCCAGGAATGGAGTTACCTTCCGGTTGAATCGGATATCAAAATAGATGCCTCGGAGTTGAGGTCCATCTATTTTGAAGCGGAAGAGGTTGACGTGTCGCTTTCAGCGATATCCGACTGGATATTGCCGCCTGTTAAACAGTTTCTGAAGGCGTGGTCGCTGAGAGCCGAGTACCGCGAGCTGGTGAAAGAATATAAACAAGTGAAGCATGAGCAGGACTTATGGCGCGGAAGCCCTTATCCCGTTATTTTCAGTACCGCTGATGCCGTCGTTAAAATAAACAATTCCGTGTTATTGGGCAAAAGAAAGCATTGCCCGGGCAAGGGATTGTGGGCTCTGCCTGGCGGGTTTGTCGAAAAAGATGAACGCGTTTTTACAGCGGCCCTGAGAGAGTTGAAAGAAGAGACGCAGATAGGCCTGATGCCTGTAACGCTGATCAATGATTTTAAGGCCGTTAAAGTGTTTGATCATCCCAAACGGTCCTGTCGCGGGCGCGTGATTACCCACGCCCACTTCTTTGATTTGAGAGGCGCCAAGTTTCCGGCTATTAAAGCCGCCGATGATTTGGAAGAGGTGACCTGGATAGCGATTGATCAGCTCAATGATATGGAAGAGCTGTTTTTTGAGGACCACTTTCACATCCTGAATGAGTTTTTAGGTTTGCGTTGAAAAAATAATACGCCTCGCCTGATTTTGGTTATTCGAGGCTGGGCGGCAGTTTTTCTGCATGGCAGTTGCTTCCTTGATATCGCTATGCAATCATTGCCGCCCCTTACCATTGATGTAAGGCTGAGGCGATATTGTCCGCGCGAACGGAAATATTGTCGCTGATATACATCCGGCTCAGGTGAAATCTTTTCTTTAGTGTCCCGTGCGGGCATCGGGAAAGGGAAGATATTAGTGGCGCCGAAGCAATCGGCATTGACTTTTATCCGCAATCCAATAACATTGGCCGGATATGGAGAAAATGGTATAAACGGCAAAACTGGCATCGGCCGTTTATATGCGGACGTTCAGTATTGGATGCATCTTTGTTTCAGGAATAAAAACAAACATGGCGGTTACACAAAAAAATCGGAAGATTCAGGTCTTTACCTCGCTTGGTGAAGATACCTTACTGTTTTACCAGATGCACGGCCGGGAGGGCTTGAGCGAGCCGTTCGAGTATCGCGTGGATCTGGTCAGCGAAGACCGGGCCATCGACCCCAAAAAAATCCTGGGCGAACCCATCGTCATCAGGCTGCAGCTGGAGACCGGCAACTGGCGTTACTTTCACGGCTATATCAGCCGCTTCGGGCAAGGCAGCGACCTGAATGGCTTGGCCTGTTACCACGTCGCAGTCCAGCCCTGGCTGTGGTTCCTCACCCGCACCTCCAACTGCCGGATCTTCCAGAACCAATCCGTGCCCGAGATTATCAAGCAAGTCTTTCAGGATCACGGCTTCAGTGACTTCAAAGTAAAGTTGAGCGGCAGCTATGCCACGCGCGAATATTGCGTGCAATACCGCGAGACCGACTTCAACTTTGTCAGTCGGCTGATGGAATACGAAGGTATTTACTATTACTTCAGCCATGAAAAGGACAAGCATTACCTGGTCCTGGCCGACTCCGGCAATGCCCATGATCCGTTTCCGGGCTATGACAACATCCCTTACCACGTCGACACCGGCTCGACGGACCGTACCCGCAAGGATCACATTCAGGCCTGGTCCTTCACGCACGAAGTCCAGCCGGGCGCCTATGAACTGACCGATTACGACTTCAAGAAGCCGAAAGCCGACCTGCGGGTCAAAGCCCTGCTCATGGAATCCCATGCCCGGGCCGGCTATGAACTCTTCGATTACCCCGGCCGCTACACGGAAACCGGCGTCGGCGACAACTTCGTCCGCCAGCGCATCGAGGAACAGCATGCCCGCTTCGAACGCGGCGAGGGCAGAGGCAACGCCCGCGGCCTGGCGGTCGGCTGCCGGTTCAAGCTGAAAGAATTTCCGCGCCAGGACCAGAACCGCGAATACCTGGTGATTTCGGCCAATTACCAGCTGCAACTGGATGAATACGGATCCTCCGGAGCCGCTGCCGGCGAAGACAAGCTCTTTGACTGCAGCTTTACCGTCCAGGACAACAAGCGGCCTTACCGCGCCCCTCGCAGCACACCAAAACCCCATGTTCAAGGTGCGCAGACCGCTTTCGTAGTGGGGCCTACCGGCGAAGAAATCTATACCGACCAATACGGCCGGGTGAAGGTCCAGTTCCACTGGGACCGCTACGGCAAGGCCGATGAAAACAGCTCCTGCTGGGTGCGGGTGTCGCAGCCTTGGGCCGGCAAGAGCTGGGGTATGATCGCGCTGCCCCGCATCGGCCAGGAAGTGCTCGTCGACTTCCTGGAAGGCGATCCCGACCAGCCCATCATCAGCGGCCGCGTGTACAACGACGGCTCGATGCCGCCGTACAAACTGCCTGACAACGCCCACATCAGCACGATCAAGACCAACTCCACCAAAGGTGGGGACGGCTTCAACGAACTGCGCTTCGACGACAAAAAAGGCGAGGAACAGGTGTTTATCCATGCCGAGCGCAATCTGGATGTGCGCGTTAAGAACGACAGTCTGGAGTGGATCGGCAACGAGCGGCATCTGATCGTCAAAAAAGACCTGCTGGAGCAAATCGACGGCGACAGGCATTCAACGATCAAAGGCGACAGCAACGCGGCGGTGGTCGGCAGCCTTTCCCTCAAGGTCGATCAGGACATGCAGGAAAAAGTGGGCATGAAGCACGCGCTCGACGCCGGCCAGGAAATCCACTTGAAGGCCGGCATGAACGTCGTCATCGAGGCCGGAGCCAGCATCACCTTGAAAGCCGGCGGCGGCTTCATCGTCGTTGGGCCTTCCGGCGTGACGATCTCCGGCACGCCGGTCCTGATCAACAGCGGCGGTTCGGCCGGATCGGGTTCGGGCTGTGCGCCGGATGCGCCCAAAGCGCCCAAGGAAGCCGACCAGGACAAAGCCGGCCAGGTTAATGAAGCCAAAGCCGCCTCGCGGCCGCCCAAGCCGACCGTCTACGGCCCCTCCGCTCAGGTACTGAAAGAAGCCGCTGAGAGTGGTGCACCGTTCTGTGAAAAGTGCGCGGAAGCGGCCGCTGGCAATAAAGCTTGAGGGCCGCGAACATGACGATCAATCCGCAGAAAGCCGAACTTTTACAGAAAAACCTGGTGCGCCAGCTGTTCGACAGCCCGAACCTGCAGGCCTACGCCATTCTGGACGGCGCCTCCAATCCGGCGCTGCTCGATCATCTGTACGGCGAGCGCCCCGAATTCGCCTGCCTGTACCGCGGCGAACTGGCGCCGGACATCGCCGAATGCGCGCCGTATCTGGCCCGGCTGGAGCCGGGCACGGCGTTTACCGAGTGGGTGACGGGGCAGGGCTGGGGCAGGCACTGGGGCATATTCGCAGTCGCCGATTGTGACTTCCGCACCCTGCACCGGCATTTGCGCAAGCTGAACATGGTCTACGACCGGGAACTCCATAAATCCCTGTTGTTCCGCTATTACGATCCGCGCGTGCTGAGCGCTTTTTTGCCGACCTGTAATGCCGAGCAGAGTGCCGAGTTTTTCGGGCCGGTGAAAACCTGGTTTGCCGAAACAGACGAGGGCAAGAACCTGGCCAGTTTTTTTCGGGACAGACAAAATTTACTCATAGATACGTTAACCTGAACAACTCGGATCATTATGTTCGTCATAACCAAATCACAAAAGCAGCAATTGTCCGACCAGTTTATCGATCGACAGACTGATCGCTATGTTCGAGACGCCGTCGCAGCATGGTTAGCTTTCAAACCGCAGTGGGAAAGTGAATTTCAGGCAGGACATGTTCTGGAATTGGAGCAAATCTACAATATTGCCAATTGGCTGTTTGACTGGGGGCAGTCAAATGGATTTACCCGACAGGCAGCTTATATTGCATTGACCGTCCTGGTTCTCAAAGCAATACATTTAGGTGGAGATGATCGATATATAAACAGAATGTTGGCAACCATTAAAAGCTATGGCGATGAAGAAGAGGAAATAGAGGCCGCTTTGATTTGGCTTGACTATGCCGTGGGATCAAGAATCGGCCTGCCGGCAAAGAATTAATAATCTGGAAGAATCCTTGTCTTGAACGGGTGAATTTAGCTGAGTATAAACAAATTGCCCCAGCGGGTCCAAAAGCTAAAGTCCGGCATTTCTCTGAACCACTATCTTTTAATAATTACAAAAAGCCAGCCAGTGGATGCGGTCATGTGTATGGTAGGCATTAAATAGACGTCAAGGCGGATTAAGTTTTTACCATAAAACCGGCGCCGGCTTGCAGGATGAAACCGAAAATAAAAATACAGCAGGAATTAATTTATGGCTAGATCAAGACGATCAAGACGAAGGCTTCCACAGCCGCTGACGGAAGAAGAGCGGCAGAACCTTCAACCGGTGGCCGTCGAGTGGCAAGAGAGGCTGAGCACTATGACTCCGGCAGAACAGGCAGAAGTTCTGTTAACTGCAAACCGGATTCGTCCAGGCATGATTTCTGATGGCGTTTACCAGCCATGCCCGGACGAAAAGAGACCGAGCAAATTAAACTGTGTCACTGCCACCGTTAAAATGGGCATTAGCGAGGCGGCGAAGCAAAAAATTTTGGACGACGCTCAAGCGGAGACTGGCGTAACTATGCGAGCCGATATTGATAAGCTTTTAGGCTGGGAGGAAAATTATGGCGGCGCTTATGTACCTTGGGCTCCGGCATTCGAGCGAAGAAGTGTTGATCTCGGCACTCGTTCTATTAATGTTTTACAGCCTTCCACAGCGCGTGATAGAGGATCACTCAGTGGTTGGAGGGTTGGTGAATCTTTAAATCGTTCCGGTGTTACGGTGGCTGCGGGGGTCGATCTGGGGCAAAAATCAGAGAGAGAAATTAATGAATTGGTGGATGGGGGTGTTTCAGGCGCCGGGCTATTGGATGCCGAACAAGCTCAGGCGCTTAAGGACAAATTAAAGCCGTACGCGGGCAAAACCCGCGCAGAAGCTTGCCAGTACCTGCGCATGCACCCGCTGACCTTGAGCCAAAACGAAGTGGATACCTTGAATTACAGTTCGATAAAATCGAAGTTGAAAGAGGCGTCGAGGCAATATGATAGGCGGCGCGACTTAGTAAATGGCGTTGCATTCAGCGAACTTGATAGCGTTGAGCAAACAACCGTTTTTTCGAAAGTTTATCATACAGGCCAGATTCAAGAGGAACTGGCTAAGGCAATTTCAATCCGTGACCAGAATGAAATCTTTACTCGACTAAGAGAGAGGGATAGAGAATATCCTTATTTAAGAGCCCATTTCAATGCTGGAAATCTTTTAACAGAGGATACCTTGCTACAGGGAAATAATCCATGAATCCAGGCAAATTTCTTTTTACGTTATTTATTATTTTGTTTCATCTCACCATTCAATCTGCCGAAGCCGGAGAATCTGAAAACATGCTTGAGCCCAAAATTGCCGGTCGTTGGAAAGTGGCCGAAGTCTACATTGTAAAACGCGACAACAAGCTGACGCCATATGACATCACGAACTTGTACTGGAATGATGTTGGGGTTGCTCTTTTACCTATTGGGCTAGAGATCAGCTTCTTCCCGGACCGAGACCCGATCACGGGAGAGGCGCTTTCCATTATGGAAATGCATACCATGGGCGACAAGACCTTGTGCAAACATCAGACTTTCGGGTACAGCCATACCCCTGGGGCTTGCGATCAATTTCCTGAAACCATCAGAAAAGAATTTACTCTGTGGTTTCAGCGCGACCCGAGTTATCTTGAAGAATTCAAGATCGTAGGCGCCAACAAGGATGACATTCTTTACGAAGTGCGCATAGGTAATGACTGGTTCGCCCAGTTCTTCGTATCGCATGATAATCAAACGATGTGGTCCAACCTGACTCTCGAAGAACTTAAAGACGGCAAACGCATGCCCGGAACAGATGCATATGCCGGCTACCAGCGCTGGGTCCGGTTGAAATAGCTGTAGCCAAATACTTTCATTACTCGGCTAAAGTTATATCGGACTTTGACAGCTCCCGTATTGGCATTGCCGAGTACATCAAGCAGTCCTGAATAAATTGATTTCGCCCATGATTTGATAAGCTCGCCTTTAACAAAATCAACCATTTACCGTTTATCCCGAGTTTAAGGAGTCTCTATGCCCCCCGCCGCCCGAATTTCCGATATGCACACTTGCCCGATGGTCACCGGCACCGTTCCGCATGTCGGCGGCCCCATAGCCGCCGGTTGCCCGACTGTGATGATTGGCTATCTGCCGGCCGCCCGCGTCGGCGATACCTGCGTCTGCGTAGGACCGCCCGATAGCATCGCCCAGGGCTCGGCCACCGTCATGATCGGCAATATGCCGGCCGCGCGGATGGGCGATATGACCGCGCACGGCGGCGTGATCGTAGGCGGGAGCCCTACGGTGATCATCGGAGGATAAGCAGAGATGGTGTTCCTGAAGCGAAATCAATTATGCGCCGCACCATCGCTTAGGCTTGTTGCGCTTAAAGGATTGCGCTTTACCACTCTGGCGCGTGATCATCTTACCTTTTCTCGCCAAACCAAACACAGGTTTAGCGCATGATTGTTATCACTCCCAGTCAGATGCAGCAATTCAATACGGATGTAAGGACCCGGTTTGCCGCCAGATTAACCGGGCAATTAAGGCCCGACTATCCGGAATTGTTTCAGATCCTGCCCCAAGGCTTAGCTCAGCGAATGGTGGCTGGCAAGATTGATTATGCTGAAGAACGCTACGAAATTCATTATCAAAATGCGCTGACAATCTACCTGCATTACTGCTGCGCCATTGGTCCATCCTTCGATTTGCAGCCTGAAATTCAGGCGGTGCTGGATGATTTGTCATTGTACCCGGACGATATTCCTGATCTGCTGCCTGACCTGATTAGCGACGCAGCATGGGCAGATGCGGCTCGGGAAGCAAATCGGCGCGACTGGTTTACCTCGGACCCTGCGCGGTTGTCCGACGAAGTGGCCGCACGCACCTGCTGGGCCATGGCGGCATTAGCCGCGCAACAATCCAGGCCCCAGGCCCCTCCTGATGAAATGGCATTGAATACCTTTATTGGGCAGTCCATGCAGATGGCGCGTCGACATCGGATCGTTGATGCTGCGGGTATGACGGCGTTTGCCGTATGTCAGAGTTTGTTGGGAAAAGACTTTTATCTAATGCATGCCAAACCCTGGCTGGCCCCTGTTTTCAATGATCCCGCCATTCTGCCAACACTGCGCGGCGCCACGCTGGCGGGTTGCGTCGAGCTGGAATGGGGGGTCGAACTTTGAATAACCAAGCAATCATGGAAGGAATATCATGACAAGTGACAACCCGGCAGTAAATTTTGTCGAATACATGAAAGGGGTTGGCGATTCAGCCGTCAACATTGCTGAAGAAAGCGCTTATGGAGTCTATGACTTCGGGCAGGTGGCTGTAGGCGGCGCTAAAATTGCCGCCAAGGAAGGCTTATCAGCCATAGGCGCAAATGAAGCCGCCGCCAAAATTATGATCGAGGATATCGAGCCCTTGAGCGCTCTGGGTAAGGCGGCCGCCCAAGGTGGTTATGAAGGCTTGGGAGATGCGGTTAAAAGCATGCCTGGCAATATGGCTCATGCGGTGGCTGACGCTGTCCGGAAGGGTGACATGCGGGCCTTGGGCGGTTCGGTGACGGATGCCGTGTTGATGGCTGAGGGTGCTCGAGCGGGCGTAGTGGGGGCTGCTAAAAGTGCAGGTAAAGCCGGCGCAGCTTTGAAGCCTGCTGTCAATGCCGCGGCTGAAGCAGCAACAGAGGCCGCTGGCAAAGCCAAAGCTGCCCTTGGCAAGGCCAAATCATTGGGTAACCCGGAAAATGCCAACAGTGCTGTGGCCACATGTGCCAAGAAAAATAATGTCGAGTCTCGGAAAGCTAATGAGCAGGCCAGAACTCCGAGACCTTCGCCAGACGAAATAAACCTTGCTAAATCTCCTGGTAACTCAGATGCGCATATAGCAGCACGAAATAAAGTTGCGAAAGATTTTTTAGAAAAAAATGGGTATAGCAAAGAGCAAATAAAAGAGGCGCTAGGTAGTTCAGATGGTTTAATAGTTGGCGGAGTAGATTTGAGTAAGCCTGTTGGAATCATGTCATTTCCGCCGCCAGAATCTATGTCGCAATACGTCAAATCACATGGTTATCCTGGAAATTGGTTTGACCCCAAAGGTTTTCAAACACCTGACTCATTGGGCATTAGCGGAGAGGGACGAAAACTTGTTTCTTTCAAAATGCCCGAAGGACAAGGTTTATTGTCATATTCCAAGCCAATAATTGATACTTGGACTAATCCAGCAAATCCAATAAAAACAAGTGGTGGTGGGCAGCAACTTTTTGTTAGTGATTCAATTAAAAATCAAGTTATTTCTATCAATAAAATAGGTGGTTAATTGTGGATTACAAAGAACTTTCATTTCGTGCGGAGTTGGCTATTGATAAATTGGATAATTTTATCCGCAAAGTCGGCTCTACTGCCTCCTTAGAGTCGATTAGGCAACAAATGATTTTTATACGAGACAAGGCGCATCAAGGAAAAAACCCATTAGATGAATTAGAAAGTTCTAGATATTTCACATACAGAATTTTAGCTTCTAAAGAATTTGCTAGCCCGGAGGAATTAGAAATCAAAAAATATATAGATCACGTATCCAATATTTTAGATCCAGACTGACTGGTTTCATTATAGTTAACCGAATCCTGCAGTGATCTAATTTCAACGGACACCGACGTGCGCGAAGAAAAACGGTGTGTATTGATAAGAGGGCGCTCCAGATAACATATAGGCCTGTAGATGAGGACTAAATGGAAATACGGTCTCAGAAGCATCGGGTTTGCCTTTGACCCGGCGGGTGTCCACCCCAACACGTTGGAAAAGGCCTGATGTTAGCCGCGGCCAGGCCAGTCAGCTGATGCAGAATTATTACGCCAAGGGCGAGCTGCTCACCACCCTGCAGGATGCCACGGTACAGCGTACCGTCATGGTGGCGGGTGTTTATGCGGGCGGCGCACCCGCCGCGCTGGGCATGGCCGCAACCAGTGGTCGCGCTCTGAAAGAGAATGGTACGCTGACCTATGGCGCCGCCGGCCCTATGTATGAAGTGCCCGCGCTTGCCAATGCCCATGAAGTGGCGCAAGCCACTGCAAAAGGAGAAGGCATTCAGGGCATGAGCCCGGGGATGCTTGATCCACTGCCCCTGCGCAAGATTGAACTACATGACATGGACTATGCCATCGCCGGCATGGAACAACAAAAAGCGGACGATTTGGCCGTTATTGACAGGAGCCTGAACCAATGAATTTCAAACACGCAATCTCCCGGCTGTGCCTGCTGGTTTTAACCCTGCTCGGTATCGGTTGCTCCCAAGGAAACAACATGAATGACATAGACTACAGCAAAGATTTTTCCAACCCCGCTGAAATTGAATTGATCAAGGCCGTCATGAACGGTGACGCCAGTACGGTCAGGCGGCTTGCGGCATCAGGCGTTAACTTGAGTGCTGTCGGCAAATATGAAAACACACCGCTGCGCACTGCACTGGAATGTCGACAGAAAGAAATTGTTGCTTTGTTATTGCAACTGGGCGTGGATCCCAACTTTACTACTCCCGGCAAGGCAGTTTCAGCTATCGTAGCTTTGGAAATCGAAGATCCTGATTATCTGAATATGTTATTGGCGCATGGACTGGATCCAAATCTCAAGGAAGATGGAGAACCGCTAGTTTTCGCGGCTATCCGTGAAGGCCAGTGGTCGCATTTCAAAACCCTGATCAACAAGGGCGCGGATATTCAATCCAGGAGCAGCAACAATTCGACACTTGTTCTGGATCTTGTTAGCGTATCGCAATACGATTTAGCCAAAGCGTTAATGCTTCATGGGGCGGATTTTACATCACCAGATAACACGGGTCTGACCGTTCTCGAAAGATTGGTCAACGATCAGACCCGCCTGTGCGCGGACCCCCGTCATCCCGCCTGTCTAAAACGCGCAGAATTGCTGCAGATGCTGAAGGAACGGGGCGTTGACGTCCCTCCCGGCTTGCCCGGCATGTCATAGATCCTTCAGCCTTGGCATAGTTTGGGTCTGAATGATAGTTTTCTCTTTTGCCTGTCAGTAAAGGGTTAAAGCTCTTGTTGGGGATTCCGGGAAGATATCCAATAAGAGCTTTCTTAATTTACAGCCTCATTGCAATTCTGAAAATCTTTTAACCGAGGATAGTTTACTACAGGGAAATAACCTATGAGTCCAGGCAAATTACCTTTTATATTATTGATTGTCTTGTCCCACTTCACCATTCAAATTGTCGAAGCCGGGGAATCTGAAAACATGCTTGAGCCCAAAATTGCCGGTCGTTGGAAAGTGGCCGAAGTCTATATTGTAAAACGCGATAACAAACTGACGCCCTATGACATCAAAAATCTGTACTGGAATGATGTAGATACTGCACTTTTACCTATCGGACTGGAAGTCAGCTTCTTCCCGGACCGGGACCCGATCACGGGAGAGGCGCTTTCCATTATGGAAATGCATACTATGGGCGACAAGACCTTATGTAAACATCAGACTTTTGGGTACAGCCATACCCCTGGGGCTTGCGATCAATTTCCTGAAACCATCAGAAAAGAATTCAACCTGTGGTTTGAGCGCGAACCGGATTCTCTTGAAGAATTCAAAATCGTAGGCGCTAGTAAAGATGACATCCTTTACCAAGTGCGCATAGGTAATGACTGGTTCGCCCAGTTCTTCGTGTCACATGATAATCAAACGATGTGGTCCAACCTGACTCTCGAAGAACTTAAAGATGGCAAACGCATGCCCGGATCAGATGCATATGCTGGCTATCAGCGCTGGGTCCGGTTGAAATAGCTGTAGCCAAATACTTTCGTTACTCGGCTAAAGTTATATCGGACTTTGACAGCTCCCGTATTGGCATTGCCGAGTACATCAAGCAGTCCTGAATAAATTGATTTCGCCCATGATTTGATAAGCTCGCCTTTAACAAAGTCAACCCTTTACCGTTTATCCCGAGTTTAAGGAGTCTCCATGCCCCCCGCCGCCCGAATTTCCGATATGCACACCTGCCCGATGGTCACCGGCACCGTTCCGCATGTCGGCGGCCCCATAGCCGCCGGTTGCCCGACGGTCATGATCGGCTACTTGCCGGCCGCCCGTGTCGGCGATACCTGCGTCTGCCTGGGACCGCCCGACACGATCGCCCAAGGCTCGGCCACCGTCATGATCGGCAATATGCCCGCTGCGCGGATGGGCGATATGACCGCGCATGGCGGCGTGATCGTAGGAGGGTGTCCTACGGTGATCATTGGGGCATAGGCTTGATAACCAACAGTTTTGACGAATTTATCAATGAAAAGCTTCGCCGTTCGAAATCAATATTGGTCGGAATACGCTGAAACTTGTTAAGCAAAACGGATGCCCGAGAAAAAGATTCTGAATTAGCCGATAAAGCGACAACTAAAATGTGAATTAAGAGCTAATTCGTAAAAAATTCCAGAAAAACAGAGCCGCCGCAAGTTTGCCGAAAACATGCCCCATCAGTCCATTGTAAGAACGCACTTTACTGGTGCATTCAATGCCTGTTTTTGCTTCAATCCAGGCAAATAAGGCTTCAATCCGTTGCCGAACGCGAGAAACCGCAGTGGGCAGCCATTGATCCAGGGGTTCCAGATAGCGTTGCCCTTATTGTTTTTTAACCGGCGTCAGGATAGTCAGGTTCTGGGTTTGTCTGATGGCTTCGGCATCGGGCCGCTGATAAGCTTTATCGCCATACAGTTCATTGTTGTGCAAGTACGGCCGAATCTGATCAAATACCTTGCCATCATGGTCACTGGCGCCCGCCACACCGATATGCTCAGGTATTGGCAACGAGCCTGATTGGCGGCGCCCTATGACATGCACCCGAACGCCATAATAATGCAGCTTCTTTGTTGAGCAGTAGCCTGAGTCAGCCAACGCTTTCGCTATACAAGCTTCAAACCGGCGACCTGGCTTGGCCAAGGCCACCGGGAAGGAGTCAATCAGCCATACTTGCCCTGGATTCTTGGCCTCTTGTTCTTGCTGAATCAGTGCCAATAAGGGCGCAAACACATCGGCCACCCGATTCAAGCGCTGCACATACGTCACATAACTGGATAATCTGGGGAATCAGGCGCGTAAATGCCGATCCGCATAGGTTTGTTTTATCTCCGGATGCTTCGGCTTTTTAAAGCTTCATAGTTTACACTGCCTGTCAAGGCATAACATATATTGAATTCAAGTGTCTAAAATTTAAAAAAGATTCCATGGATAATTCTCTAATTTTTCGAAAACAAGCCATTACAGCTATTCTTCTTTTGAGCTCTTTTGCGCTTTCACCTGTTTTTGCACTTTCTATCGAGCATCCTGCTGAGGAAAAAGCTAAAACGAGGGTTGAGGACCTTCGTCAGATCTTGCAAAATAATTCGCTCCAAATTCCAGCTGATCATAAATCTATTTATGGAGTCACTGGCGATCTCAATTTCGATGGGAAAGAAGATGTAGTGATTGTTTCTAAGAAGGGGGATGTCTGTTTTTTACTGATTTATTTTCAAGAAAATAAAGACAGGAGTTTCCGAAAGGTTTTTGAAAAGTCAGACCTCCCTGAGTCAATCGAACCCTTCTTGGGCCCCCTCGGTTTTACGGGAATCCCTGAGATATCTAATAATGTACTTAAAATTAGCTTTGAATTTTCAGGGGGCAGTGGAGCGACTTTCTATGAGTATAAAGCCAGATGGGATAAAAAGGATACTTTTCGTCTGATTGGCTATACATATCATCAAATCGGTTGTACCGTTGGTGAGGAAACCCAATGTATCGGCGAAAAAACTGATATCAATTTTTCAACTCGGAAAATGATTCGCAACAAGAAGACTTGCCAGTTTCCTGCTAATTATGTTATTCCAACGCTGACTGAAGTATCAGGTCAGCTTGATGAACCTGAATGTGAATTAATAAAAAAATAAGACGATTTATGGTGGTCCTGGACCAGGCCGGTTGTTCTTCGCTACGTTTCCTGATTGCGGTCGTTGCGGGTGTATGCGCGAGCTTCCAGAGACTATGGGTCTGGTAGACAACATTTTCAATGAGTTTTTAATGAACAACTCCATGGTTGACTTTGAATATCCT
The DNA here is from genome assembly GCF_036553575.1 of Methylobacter sp. Wu1. NCBI lineage: Bacteria > Pseudomonadati > Pseudomonadota > Gammaproteobacteria > Methylococcales > Methylococcaceae > Methylobacter > Methylobacter sp. Wu1. The sequence goes on from NZ_JAZHOC010000062.1 coordinate 53,741, forward strand.
TGTTACATTTTTATTATTAACTGCTAATCTTGTCCAGGCAGAGGTCACTGCGCCATCGTTCAACTGTAAAAAGGCAACAACAGCGGTTGAAAAAACAATTTGCGCCAACGACACGCTAGCTCGACTAGATCGCAAGCTGGGCGAAACATGGAAAAGTTTTATCGACGCGTCTAATCATGTGCCTTTAAATCCCGTTTGCGCCAGGATCAGGCCCTATGGGTCAAATCGCGCGATAAATGTCAAAACGATGTCGATTGTATTACAAACGCTTACCAGCAACGTCTCGCCGCATTCGGTGCAGATAAAAAGCTATCGGTGTTTGCCGGCCAATACGAAAAAAAGGATATCGGCATAATGACCGTTTATCCGGCAGAAAATAAAAATTATCTGATAGCTATACAGACAGCCGACCCAGAACAAGGCGCTTGGACTTGTGAGATTACGGGCACCGCGACTGAAAACGGCAATCAATTACTAGTAACTGTCGGCAGCGACCATTTTACAGCGCGATTAACAGATGCAGATGCCATCACTATCGATCCGAATACGGAGGCCTTTAAGGCAGCAGAAAATAATTGTGGCCTAAATGGTGGTTTTTTCTATACCTACCACAAAATTTAATGACAAGTAGCTGGTTTTGTTGACATTTCACCGCAGCCAAACAGCATGGGTGGAGAATTTCGCAGGGTTTATTGGAAAGATGCTTTATCATAATTCATTTCCGTTGCTCATCAATCTCTGCACGCACAATCATGCCAATCAAAAACAGACAAATGCCGGTTTCCGGCATGGCCGAGAATAGTCTTGAACAGCAGGCGCTGTTCCAGGCAAATGCCGGTAAATACAAAAAAGCGATTGAGCTGTACACACATTTATTGCAGAGCGCCGACAACAGCGAGTGGCGTCGGCAATTGGCTTATTGTTACCTGCAAAGTGCCCTGGCGTTTGCTGCAAAGGGTCAGCACAAGAAAGCGCTGGCTTTGTGGGAAAACTACAGCCAATATGCCCAGCCGCCTTATGAGAAATATGATCACTACATTACTTGGCTGATTAAAACCAAAGACTCAGCCCGGGTTCAGTCATGTCTGGCGCAGTTATCCGTTCGGCAATTGGATAAAGACTATCCCGAACTGGCCGCCTTGCTGGGCTTGCTGATTATTACCGATCACCCTGAATTTCAGAAGGTTTTGCCGCAAGACTCCGACTTTATCACGCATTCAGCGAGCGCGCAGACGGCTTTGCAGGCCTATCAGGAAAACAACCTGAGCGGCATGGATGAAGCGCTAAAATATCTGCCTTACCGTTCGGCATTCCGGGATTTCCGCACATTGCTAAAAGCGGCGGTTACAGTATCCGTTTCGCCTGCGGAAGCGCAGGCATTGCTGGCCAAAATCCCGGACCACTCGCCCTATGCGCAAGCCGCCGGCCTGCTGCTGACCTGTACCCGAAAAGGCTCGGCGTTGGCCCGGGAGATGGCAAGGCTCAATCCTCAGCAACGTGAGCTTGTCGGGGAAATAGCAGGACTGAAGCAAGAGCAGCGCGAGCTTATCGGGCAATTAAGCGGGCAAAAAAATGACGGGTCAGACCAGATGAAATTTGATCTGGCTCTTCACTACCGATCGCTCTGCGGTTCGGAACTGGCGCAGCGCTTCTGTCTCGCCATGCTGGTCCGGCATCCATCCGGTCAACAGGACTTCAACAGCGCCTTCGGCCCGATCGGTGAATTTGAACAAAACCGGCTAATGGCGCTGGCCTGCGAGCGTGAAGACAACAGCTACGATGCCGAATATCATTGGCGGCAATGCATGGAAGTCCTGGCAAGGGAAGGCGCCGGCAATGCCTTGAAAATAGCGTTGATTTTGCGTCATCTTGCGGAAAATCAGCCGGATGCCGAGGAAAAAATCCAGTTGCTGATTGAAAGCCTGGAGCATGATCCTGACGATCAAGGCAGCTATCTGCAGATCCTTGGCTACTACAGTCAATTCCCGGACACAGCCGGCACCTTTAAACAATGGCTGGGCAAAACCCTCGCCCGCTTCCCGCAGGACCTTGACGTGCTGACTCTGGCGCTTCAGGCGGCCGTGCGCGATAAGGCCCATGAAGAAGCTGGTCAATACGCACAGAAAATACTGACCATCGATCCGCTCAATACGGTTGCCAAACAAGCGCTGTTTTCGAGCCATTTAGCGCATGCGCGCAATCTGCTGCAGAGCAGGGCATATCCGTCGGTTGAAAATGAAATTCAGCAAGCGGAAAGCCTGAAATTGGGTAAAAGTTATATCTTTCAGGCTCAGCTCATGCGGGGGCTTTTGGTTTTTGCGAGCCAGGATAAAATACAGGGTCTGCAACACATAAACGAGGCGCTGAGCCAGCTCAATACGGACCCGGTCAATATGCATTTTCAGGCCGCCATGGAAGCGCTTTTAACGGGCCTGCCTGTCGCGACGCTTCTGAGGGAGTTGCCGCCCGCGAAGGATTATTTACTATCGGCGCAGGAACTGGCCCGGTTGATCGATCGGCTAAAGCGGTACGATCAGGAATCCGGCACACAGGAGCAACTGCACAAGGCGCTGGAGAAAATCAAGGCCGCCCTGAAAAAATCGCTGCAGCAGCAGGATTATGCTGAAAGCCTGCTGCTGGCGTTATGCGAGACGCTGGACGGCATTAAGCACTTCGAATTGTTGCGCCATTGCTCGAAACGGGCGCAGTCCAGCTGGCAAAAGCCTATCTGGATCTATTACGGGATTTATTCCGAGACCGACGGCGACCCCGAACGCTGCTCCTTTATTGACCGATTGCGCCTGGAGGACAATCGCGAAAAAGCCAGGCTGGAAAAGGATCATCGCGTCGCAATGCTGATCGGCCATTATCTTGATGGCTATCGCCAAGCGCATCCGGTGAAAGCGATGCGCTTTCTCGACAATCTGTTTTCTTCGGCTGAACAGAATAATCCGGAAGATCCGTTTGAAAAGCTCTTCGGCCATTTGTCTTACGAGACATTCCACAAGCTCAATAAAAAGCTGGCATCCTTATCCAAGAAAACATCGCCGGAACGGCTTGTTCAAGAGCTGAACAGTGCGAATGGCGACAAAGTTCTGCAAGCTATCATGAAAAATCCTGATCTATTCACGGCGCTGATGGTAGTGAAAGCGGCAGATGCTTTAGGCATCGCCATCAATGTCAGCGTAGAGGATGTCCTGGCGTGCTTCAATGTAAGCAAAAAATCCGGCTTTTCTCTTTTTAATCTCGGTAAATCATTATGAAAACTCCTTACGAGTTGCTGGAGGTTGCACCTGATGCAACCGATGCTGAAATCAAGCAGGCTTATTTAGAGAAAGTTAAAGACAATCCGCCTGATCGCGATCAGGAACGGTTCCAACTGATACATAACGCCTATCTGTCGGTTAAGGACCATAAAAGCCGGCTGAGCCAAGCCTTATTCGATGTCCCGGCCGCTGACTTCGATGAACTGCTCGATCAGGCCCTGCATGTAACGCAAGCCCCATTGGTCAGGCCGGAATATTTTAAACAACTGCTGCGCGCAGGCCTTGATGAGACAATGCGCCTTGACGCCAAACCTCATGCCGGAAAATCATGACCACAGACGCACAGAAAAACGAATTGCTCGAAGACTTCCGCAATTATCTGGAACAGAGCCGGCTTGAATCGTTTACTGCACAGGAGCAGCCCGACCTGCACACCTTGTTGAGCGAAATGGCGGGCTTGAAAACGGAAGTCAAGGCCGAATCCAGGCAGTTTAAAAGCACGCTGGATACGCTCAGCTCGGCGCTGGCCGCCGTGCAGGAGGATAACAAAACCCTGGCGGCGGAACTTGCCGCGCATGCCGAACGAATGGAGCAACAGCAGCGTCAAATCATGCGTGCCGTACTGCTGGATATCGTCGAAATCTATGACCGGCTGGCCGCAGGGCTGGAAGCCTTGCAGAACTACCGGCCGGTCTCGTCGCTGTTCAAGCGTTCCAGAGACCAGGACGTGCGGTTCATCAGGCACTTCAAGGAAGGGCAGACGATGACGGTCAGGCGCTTCGAGCAGCTTCTGCAACAGTATCAGGTTCGGCCGATAGATTGTGTTGGCCAGTTATTCGATCCTGTTACCATGAGTGCGATTGAAACAGGCCATGACCCAAAGCTCGAAAACGGCATCGTGCTGGAGGAGCTGCGGAAAGGTTTTCTGCTCCAGGATCAGGTTCTGCGGCTGGCGGAAGTTAAAGTCAATAAAAATCAACGCTAGGGAACACTTATGAAAGACATCATTATTGGCATCGATTTAGGCACTACCAATTCGGAAGTTGCGGTTGTCGAGCAAGGGAAGGTCAGGGTTATCGCCGGCGACGGCAAAACAATCCTGCCTTCATTTGTCGGCATCGATGACCACGGCAACATTCTGGTCGGTGAAACGGCGAAGAACCAATACCTGGTTTACCCGGAACGCACCGTTAAATCCATCAAGCGCCTGATGGGGCAAGACAGCCGGGTGGAATTGGCGGGACAGCCCTATGCGCCGCAGGAAATTTCCGCGATCATTCTCAAACGCCTGAAAGCCATTGCCGAAAAGCACCTCGGGCAACCGGTCGGCAAGGCCGTCATCACCGTACCGGCTTATTTTTCCGATGCCCAGCGGCAAGCCACGCGCGAGGCCGGCGAAATTGCAGGGCTGGAAGTCGTGCGCATGATCAACGAACCCACTGCGGCGGCGCTGGCTTACGGCGCCAGCCAGTCCGAAGCCAAGCGCATGCTGGTGTATGACCTGGGCGGCGGCACGTTTGACGTGTCCGTGGTCAACATTCAGTCCGGCGTCGTCGAAGTGCTGTCCAGCCACGGCGACAATCACCTGGGCGGCGATGACTTTGACCAGAAAATCATAGAACACCTGCTCAAGCATCTGCAGAAAACCAGCCATGTAGACGCCCGCAGCCACAGCAAAGCCATGGCTCGCATCGCCCGGGCTGCGGAAAATGCAAAAATCCACCTCTCCGATCAGCCTTACGCCAAGATTGAGGAGGAGTATCTGCTGGAGCACGATGGCTCGCCGGTCCATTTGTCGGTTGAGCTGTCCCGGATGGAATACGAGGCGATGATCGAGGACTATGTCAACGCCACGCTGGATGCCGTGCACATCGCCTTGAAAGGGGCAAAACTGACCGCATCGGATATCGATGAAGTCATTCTGGTCGGCGGTTCCACCCGTACCCCTTGTGTGCGGGAGCGCCTGTTCAGTGAATTCGGTTTCGAACCCCACGGCGAAGTCGACCCTGATTTATGCGTGGCCATGGGCGCAGCCATTCAGGCGGCCATGATCATCGGCGAGCAAGTGGACACGGTGCTGGTCGACGTAACTCCGTACACCTACGGCACCAGCGCCATAGGCATGCTGAACGGCGAGTTTTACCCTTTCATGTTCGTGCCGGTCATTCACAAGAACAGCGTGCTGCCGAACCGCAAAACCGAGGCCTTCATGACCAACTATGATGGTCAGGAATTCGTTGAAGTCGCTATTTATCAAGGCGAAGATCCCGATGCCTTAAACAATACCCTCATAGGTGAGTTTCGGGTTGAAGGCCTGCAAAATGTGGCAGCCGGCAACGTGATAACGCTGACCCTGGATCTGGACCTCAACGGCATTCTGCACGTTTCGGCGCAGGAAAAAGCCACCGGCCTGGAAAAATCAATCGTCATTAAAAATGCGCTGTCGCGTTTTGAAAGCACAACGCTCGATACCGCCAGGCAGCGCATCACGTCGTTATTCGGGCAATTGGAACACAATCCTGACGAATTGGGCGAACCGGTACCTTTCGAAGAGCCGGCCGCGCCGGAAATCGAAGCCGCGCGCAGCGTGATGGCAAAAGCCGAAAGCTTGTTTGAGCGCGTCTCCGAGACGGATAAAGAAGACATGGTCGATTTGATCGGCACTATAACGGCGTGCATCAAGGCCAAGGATATCGAAGGCCTGAAAGAGCCGGTCGATCAATTGAACGACATTATCTACTATCTGGAATCCTGATGGAGCGCTGTCCATGCTGCAATGCCCGCCTAGGCGGTGCGGCGCGATGCTCCCGGTGTCAGGCTGATTTAAGCAGCATGATAGCGGCCGAGCAATCCGCCCGGTTCTGGCTGTCCAAAGCGATACAGCACTGGCAGGACAAGGAAGCCGGGCAAAGCGCCAGCGCTGTGGTGCTTTCGCTGCGCCTTAAAAAAACCGGGCTGGCGCTTGTCTTCCGTGATTTCTTGATTCGCCAGCAATGCCGGGAAATTTTGGCGTTGCTGGCGCAAAAACAGCTGCTGCCTGCGAAACAACGGCTCTACAGCGTGCGCAATTTGTTTCCTGACAGCCAGTTGTTGCAGCAATTGAACTCATTCGCTGATCATTTATTGGTAAGGGATCAATAACAGGACTTACGCAAGCCTGTGGGGGCGACTTTAGTCGCCCCCACAGGTTTTAAAACCGCTTGTTTCAGCAGTTGAACAGGCAAAATGCGTAATTCCTGATAGTTTTTCAGAGACGCCATCTTCCAGTGCTGGAGGCGTATGTCATCTACAAGGTCTCGTATACTATTTCTTCCGGCACCGGAACTTGATGTCCTTTGCCATACATGCACTGGATATAGCCGATGTCATAACCTTGCTGGCCTTCCTCTTTAGAGTCGGGTTCTTTTTGCGGCGCCATGATCAGTTCATTGGCGTACTGTCTGCACGCCGCATCATCAGTATGGAATTGGTTAAAGTCTTTGTCGTCGCCTGGCAGCACCAATACGCTGGGGCCTGTCGGCATTGTCGAGCATGAGCTGAGTATAAAGATGAACATTAAGAATTTGAAAGTCCGCAACATTTTTTAATCCCTCCGTTAAGGAACGATCTTTTTCCAGGGAATGGGCACTTCCTTACTTGGGAAGCGTATATTTTGAGCATGGGATTAATTAAATTAGAGCCATCGTATTAGGCATGTGTTTGCACATTGATCTTAATATCAGCGCCGCCTCAGGCCGCCAAAGCCCCCGCCGCTGAATCCTCTGCTGCGGCCGCTGCCCCAGCTGCGGCCGTAGCCTCCATTATAGCGGTTTCCCCAGCCGTAATTTCTGGGGCCATATTGATAGTATCGATATGGCTTGTGGCCGTAATAATAAGGACGATAGCCATAAGGGCGATACCCATAATAACCATACGGGCGGTAACGGTAATAGCTATAAGACCCTAAACCCAAGCCAAAACCGTAATAAGGCCCATCTCCGCCGTAAAATCCTACCTGCCCATAAGGTTGAGCATAGAAAGCGCAGCTTTGAATCATAAAGGCAAGCCCAATTATGGCCAACGAAGATATAACTCGCTTTTTCATAATTGCCTCCCTTTGCGGGCAAGTATTTACTGAATTAAATGAAGTTCGGGTGTTTTTGCTGTGCCGCCGCCTGTGTCCATAGAAGGCTCATTCAGCGTTCTTTGTTACATTCTTCCGGTATTCTTCCGGTATGGAATCATATACATCGGTAAAGTGAATCACGCCTTCTGCATCGGTATAGCGGTAGATCACCCTATTGCCTGGCGTCTGGTCAACGAGAGTTTCCGGGCTTGGATTAACATTTAATCCAAGCTTGGCCTTGATATCACCGAAAAGCTTCAGCGCCTGATCCTTTTTGAGGGCGATTTTCTTTTGATCGCTGGCGACGGAAATTCCCTTCTCGATATCATTTAGCGCGACCGGAGTGATCGGGCGCTCCGAAACCCACCCATTTGAAGGTTTTATGCCCAGATTGCTTAATAGTTCTTCGGCTTTTGTTCCGCCAGAAATAGGGCCAAGCTTTAACGCTTCAGCAAGTTGAACGGCGAAAGTACCTTCAGGAACTTGCGTTTGCTCTGCCGATGGCCAGCTGGCGCCATCCTGGCGGGTTGAAGGCGCTGGAAACGGCTCGACAAGCTCTTCGCCTTGTCCATAAGAGGCTGTCAAAGGCAGACACAAGGCAGCGAGAAGAACGCTTAGGCCGCGAATGAAGTGCCATTTAAAGCCATGTGCGAACATGATTGACACACCTTTCCGGAAATAAAATTTTCGACTATGCGATCGGATGGTTGTTCAATGGCTTTCAGTCGGGAATCCGTACAGTTGGCGCATAATCTATCTCGGATCGGAATTTCTTGCCGGCATTTTTCAGAAGTTCGCAACACACTCTCAAAAAGTCACTATTTAATTTAACTCGACATCAAATTGAACCTTTAGTGTTTTTAAGGGATCAACTATTGAGTATTTGAACTGACAAAAACTCCAATTAAGTGATTCTTAGCTCGAAATTTATCTTTTATGAGGAGGCATTTATGAAAATAAGCAGCAATATAGCGATACTAATAGCAGGTTCTTTAGCTGCCACTACACCTTTATTTGCGAAGAATGGGCTTGATGATGGAATTAGTTCATCGAGCGCATCGGGTACAAATGGCACATCAGGCACAAGCGGCCTATCAGGTACAAATGGCACATCAGGTACAAGCGGCCTGTCAGGTACGAATGGCACTTCAGGTACAAACGGCGCATCAGGCGACATTGATCCCAGGAAAAAAGTTGTAGCCGGTTTTAGTGATAAATTATTGGTCATACCTTGTGTTGATGTGAGAAATTCCCCATTCGATGGACGTTACAACGTATTGATGAGCTTGGCCGGCGACGGCAGCGGCTTTGACTGGAAGCTTAAACGCGCTGAACGCACAACGGATCCGATCTGTGAAAATCCGTTTGATGATGATATCAATACCGACGATGTGCTGGCTGCCATCGGCATGCCGAGCGTTTCGGTGTTCAAAGGCGAGGATGGAGCTGGCAAAATATTGGAAGTCACGATAGATTATGACCTGCGCAAGAAAGTGAGGGTTAGTTTTGACGATAGCCTGCTGGTGATTCCTTGCGTCGACGTGCAACAGACAATCTTCGCCGGACATTACAATGTCGTGATGGAAAAAAATCCGAATAATGTCGAGGAGTGGAAAGTCAGGGAGGCTAAACCTACTACAACTTGCGATGGAACATCGGCCGGAGAAATTAATCTGGAAATTAAGCTTGATGATGTTTTACACAGTATCAATATGGCAAAATAATTTTATAAATCTGTAAAGATCTCGTCATCCGTACCTATCCTTGAGATTGAAAACACGGATGACGCATTTTCTCGCGTTCGAGAGCATTGTAAACAGCACGGATAGAGGTCGCTGTCGAATCGCCCAACAATCGCCGGATTTGTTCACTATGGGCAAAAGCAAACGCAAAAAACAATTCAATTTCCAGAAAGAATTGCCGGTGAATATCTGCCGCTTCAGTTTTATCGACGGCGCGTCGATCGAAATAATTGGCAACGTCAATGAATTTTATCGGGTGCAGTTTATTGACACAGCAAACGATGAAGTCGTGCATCAGGGCGTAATACAGAATAACCAATGGATTCGCACAGCGCGAAGCTATTTTACGAAATGGAAAATCAATATTTTCAGAAAATCCGATAATGCCCAGGTATTCAGTCATGTTTATGATTGTAAAGACAAGAGAGTCTATATTGCCTTGGAATCCAAAGCGCTGGGCGATACGCTGGCCTGGCTGCATTCAGTAGAGGAATTCAGGGAAAAACATGCGTGCCAAATGGTCTGTTCGACCTTTATGAACGATTTGTTTGCGGAAAAATATCCTGAAATTGAATTCGTTGAACCCGGCGTAGTCGTGAGTGACTTGTATGCCATGTATCGTCTCGGATGGTTTTATGATGCCGATGGGAATATCGATTACAACAAGAATGTCAGAAACTTTCGTGAACAACCTTTGGGCGAAACGGCTTCCGACATTCTCGGCCTGGATTATTCAGGCAACCGGCCTCGCATCAAGGAGGTGGATTTGCCTCGGCCCGTGGATCAGGACTATGTCTGCATTGCCGTTCATTCCACAGCCCAGGCCAAGTACTGGAATAATAGGACGGGATGGGAAAAAACCGTCCGGTTTCTGAATGATAGCGGCTATCAGGTCGTGCTTCTGTCGAAAGAGGGGCATGAGCACATGAACAATAAAGCGCCGGATGGAATTATTTATATTCCGGAAGGTCCTCTCGAACAGATTATCAATTATCTGAGGCATGCAAAGCTGTTTATAGGAATCGGCAGCGGGCTAAGCTGGCTGTCCTGGGCTGTCGGATGTCCGACTTGTCTGATTAGCGGATTTTCATATCCTTATTCCGAAATGAAAGACTGCATCAGGATTTCCCCGGATGAGCCGGTATGCAGCGGATGTTTCAACAGGTATAGACTCGATCCCGGCGACTGGAACTGGTGCCCAGACCATAAAAATACGGTCAGAGCATTCGAATGTACAAAAAGCATCACTGCGGAACAGGTTATATCGGCTCTTCAAAAAGCCGGCCATGCGCTCAGGCCAAACGGGTACAATACCGTTTGAGGAATAGTCTGAACCGATCTGATTTGTAGAAATTATTCATCCCCTGTTCATCGGATGAGGTTAGGGTTTAGTTATTTTTTAAGCTTCATGGATAATCAGGATGAAAAAAATATTGCTGCTGTTTGGTTTTTTAGCTGTTGCCGGCGCGGCCGAGGCAGGCTTCAGATGTGGAAATCTGCTAGTTGAGACCGGTGATCATGAATCGAAGGTTTTTGAAAGATGCGGTGAACCCGAATATATGGAAGAACGAATAGGGTATCGTGGGCAGCGTTTACGGCATCCTGGTGGATTGGATATTGAAGGTTATGAACAAGTTATCATTCATGAATGGATTTACAATTTCGGGCCAAGCCGGCTTAGGGAACGGTTAATATTTGAAAATGGTATACTGGTAGAAATTGATGACCTTGAGCATGGCTATTGAAAAATAAGTGATCGCACCAGTTATAAACTTTCCTAAAATACTAATCGCCATTTCATGCTGCCTGCATTTATCGGCATGCACCGAGTTTAAGGAAGCGGGCAGAACCATAGGACACACTACGCGCGATGTCACCCGAGAGATCGGTCATGGCACGCGCGATGCGGCCAAATCGATCGGCAGAGGCACTAAAAGAGTAGTCAAATCAGTGACCGCAGAGGGGGAATAAATTCCTTGCAGACATTCATCAGGCTGGATGTAAATTGTCGATAGGTTTAATATCTTCGATTTAGTTAAAACATTTTCGGATTAAACTGATAAATGCCGCTATTGAATGATAGAAATGCAAGGATGGCAAAACTGATGGCTTATGGCTTAGCTATGTTGCTGAGTTTTTTTAGTAGCCAGATTTGTGCCGAGCCCCATGATTATCAGATTGAATTGATAGTTTTTGCTCAGAATATGCCTAATACCGAAGTATTTGAGCAAACAGAGAGCCAAATTGAATGGCCGGCCGACCTGACTGAATTGTCAGCTTATAAAAAAGCCGATACGCTATCGCTTGACGATGCTTATGCGGCCTTATCGAAAGATCCCGTTTATACACCCGTTATGCATGTCGCCTGGCTTCAGACCGTCGCGGAAGGCGCATCGGGCAGTCCTGTTCATATCCAGAGCGCTGAAGGTGTCTTGAACGGCTTTGTTCACATCCAGCGCGGCCAGACGCTGCAGTTGGTTGTCGACCTGGAATACAAACCCGCTCAGATTAACAATGAAGCGCTTGTTTACCGCCTGAATGAAAACAGGCGCATTAAACTGAACGAGGTTCATTATCTGGATCATCCCAAATTCGGCGTTGTCGCCAAAGTAAGCCAGCTATAGATGATGCAGGGCACAAGTGAAGCATTTCTGCAGCAGGCCGTCCGGCATGCGGTTGATATCCGCACACCCTTGAAGATTGTCGGCGGCAACAGCAAGGCTTTTCTCGGCAGGGAAGCGGCTGGGTTGCTGTTAAATACCCTGCAGCATCAGGGCATCGTCAATTATCATCCTTCCGAGCTGATCATTATCGCCCGCGCCGGCACACCCTTATCGGAGATAGAACAAACCCTGGCAGAACAAGGCCAAATGCTGGCGTTTGAACCGCCGCATTTCTCGGGCCAGGCAACTTTGGGCGGGACACTCGCTTGCGGACTGTCCGGGCCGAGGCGTCCTTTTACCGGAGCGGCACGGGATTTCGTCCTGGGCTGCAAGCTCATCAACGGCAAGGCGGAAATCGTATCGTTCGGCGGCGAGGTCATGAAGAATGTGGCCGGTTACGATGTATCGCGCCTGATGGTCGGCGCCATGGGCACGCTGGGCGTGTTGTTGGAAGTTTCCCTGAAAGTGCTGCCGTTGCCTGCGCTTGAACAGACGCTCTGCTTCGAGCTGGGTATTGTCGCTGCGATCAGTAAAATGACGGAACTGGCTTCGCAATCGCTGCCGGTTTCCGGCTTAAGTTACTATGACGGTATTTTATATGTCAGGTTATCCGGCGGCGAAAAAGCCGTCAAAGCGTCCGCCGGTAAACTGGGCGGCAATAAGGCTATGACTGATCATTCGTTTTGGCCGCGTTTAAACGAGCAGCGCCTTGATTTCTTTCAAGGCGACATGAACTTATGGCGCATCGTCGTGCCTCCCGCCGCCGCAGAACTGGAGCTGGCCGGCGCCTGGCTTTATGATTGGGGCGGCGGTCAGCGCTGGTTGAAGTCGGAAGAGCCGGCGCAACGCGTTTTCTCGGCTGCTGAAAACGCGCAGGGGCACGCGGTTTTGTTCCGAAGCAAGGACCGTACCGGCGATGTCTTTCAGCCGTTAAGCGGCAAGCTGCAAGAGCTCAACCGGAACATAAAGCAGGCGTTCGACCCCTCAGGCATCTTCAATCCGAACAGAATGTACAGGGATTGGTAAATGCAGACTAACCTGGCCGAATTCGTCAAGAAAAAGCCCGAGCACGACGAGCTGGAGGGGATCTTGCGCGCCTGCGTGCATTGTGGTTTTTGTAATGCAACCTGTCCGACTTATCAATTATTAGGCGATGAGCTCGACGGCCCGCGCGGGCGGATTTATCTGTTAAAACAGATGCTGGAAGGCGAGCCCGTCACGCGCATAACGCAACAGCATCTGGACCGCTGCCTGAGTTGCCGGTCCTGTGAGACGACCTGTCCTTCAGGCGTTCGCTATGGACGCTTGCTTGATCTGGGACGGGTTATGCTGGATGAGCGGGTAGGGCGCGCAGCCGGGCAAAAAATACTGCGGGGATTGATCAAGGCGGCTTTGCCTTATCGGAACCGTTTCGGCGCTTTGCTGCATGGCGTTCGGCTGATCAGGCCGGTTTTACCGCAAACATTAAAAAATAAAATTCCAGACAGAACAAAAGTTCTTGGTTGGCCTGAAGCGGTTCATATCCGAAAAATGCTGATCATGCCGGGCTGTGTGCAGCAAGCGCTGGCGCCGTCAATTGATGCGGCAACAGCCAAGGTTCTGGATAAGTTGGGTATTTCATTGATTCAAGTGAAGGCAGCCGGTTGCTGCGGCGCTCTGGATTACCATTTGTCTGATCATGAAAAAGCGCTGGCGTTTGCGCGCAGTAACATCGATGCCTGTTGGCCTTATATTGAGCAGGGCGCTGAAGCCATTGTCATGACGGCGAGCGGTTGCGGCGTCATGGTGAAAGATTACAGCGAGTTATTAAGGCATGATCACGATTACGCCGGAAAAGCAATGCGATTTTCGGCACTGGTCAAGGACGTCAGCGTCGTGCTAATGTCGGAAGACCTGTCCCAATTTAAAGGCGATGGCAGAAAGGTCGCCTTTCAATCGCCTTGCACGCTACAACACGGGCAAAAAATAACCGGAACTGTGGAGGCGATACTCGAAAAAGCCGGTTATCGGCTGGCGGCCGTCGCCGATGCGCATCTTTGCTGTGGTTCTGCGGGCGTTTATTCCTTGCTGGAGCCGGCTTTATCGAGGCAATTATTGCGCAATAAACTGCAGGCGCTTCAGGCGAATGAGCCTGATCTCATTGTGACGGCCAACATAGGCTGCCTGAACCATCTGCAATCGGCTGGCTCCGGAAAGGTGTTGCATTGGATTGAATTGTTGCTTTGCTAAATAGTCTTAAAAGGTAATTGAATCCGGAGCGATGATTGGTCATGGTACGAGTTTCTTGTTTAAACGCTATTCAGGGTATAATGTCTGCTTTTCGTTAAGCTCTTGTTAATGTTCAAGGGTTTTTTTATTATCGGGCGCATGAATCGCCGTTTCATCGCAAAATAAAGCCGGGTTGATTCCGGGCTTTTTATTTCCGGGTGATTTACCAATACAAAATATGACTCAAAAACTTTATATTCAGACCAATGGCTGTCAAATGAATGAGTATGATTCCGATAAAATGCGGGATGTACTTAAGGCTTCACACGGTCTTGAACTGACAGATGATCCGAAACAGGCCGATATTTTATTGCTCAACACCTGTTCGATACGCGAGAAAGCACAGGAAAAAGTATTCTCAGCCTTAGGCAAATGGCGCAAAATCAAAGACAAGCGTCCCGATGTCATCATCGGTGTCGGCGGTTGCGTAGCCAGCCAGGAAGGGGCCGCCATTCAGAAGCGCGCGCCTTATGTCGATATCGTCTTTGGTCCGCAAACTTTGCACCGTCTACCGCAGTTGCTTGATCAGGCACGCACGAAACACGAGCGCGTGGTCGATGTGTCATTCCCCGAAATAGAGAAATTCGACGCCTTGCCCGAACCCAGGGCCGAAGGGCCGAAAGCGTTCGTGTCTGTTATGGAGGGTTGCAGCAAGTATTGTACTTACTGCGTAGTCCCTTATACGCGCGGAGAGGAAATCAGCCGGCCGTTGAATGATGTGATAGCTGAAATCACCGCACTGGCAGCGCAAGGTGTGCGCGAGATCAATCTGCTGGGCCAGAATGTCAATGCCTATCGCGGCGAGATGGATGATGGCGATATCGCCGACTTCGCTTTATTGCTGCATTATGTTGCGGCCGTGGACGGCATAGACCGCATCCGCTTTACGACATCCCATCCGGCTGAATTTACCGACAGCCTGATTGAAGCGTTTGCCGAAATCCCGAAGCTCGTCAATCATCTGCATTTGCCGGTGCAAAGCGGCAGCGATCACATATTAAAACTGATGAAGCGTGGCTACACGCGCGCCGATTACATTGAAAAAATTCGCAAATTGCGCGAAGTAAGGCCTGATATTTATCTGTCTTCGGATTTTATTGTCGGTTTCCCGGGTGAATCTGAAGCTGAATTTGAAGAAACTATGACGCTTATCGAAGAAATCGGCTTCGATTTATCGTATAGTTTCGTTTATAGCCAGCGCCCCGGAACGCCAGCGGCCGATATGCCTGACGATGTGTCTGAGGAAGTTAAAAAACAGCGCCTCGACCGCCTTCAGCAGCGCATCAATGAGATGGCGGCCGCGGTTTCTGACAGCATGGTCAATTCCGTGCAGACCGTTTTAGTCGAAGGCCAATCAAAAAAGAACCCGCTACAGATGCAAGGCAGAACCGAAAATAACCGCGTCGTCAATTTCATCGCCCATCCCAGGCTGGCAGGGCAGTTTGTCGATGTATTGATTACCGAAGCGCTGGCCAACTCTTTGCGAGGACGTATTGTGGATACTTCTGTCGATAAAATTATCCAACACAATTAATTATTGACTGTTATGACAACTCAGGAAATTACCCTGTTGCCTGCCGATAACGTCAGGCTCTCTAATTTTTGTGGTCAGTTCGATTCTCATTTGCGGCAGATTGAAGCCCGCCTTCAGGTTGAAATCGCCAATCGCGGCAACCATTTCAAAGTGACCGGCGTTGACAGTTCAGTAAAAGCGGCTTGCGCAGTCATGCAGAAATTGTTCGAAAGCACCGAAAGAGAACCGCTGACATCCGAATTGATCCATCTGGCCATGCAGGATGCTTCTATAGAACAGATTTTGGCTGCGCCTGAAGAGCCGGATAAACCGAATGTCCTGATCAAAACCAAGCGCGGCATCTTGAAAGGCCGCGGAGCCAATCAACAGGATTATCTGCGAAAAATTATGTCGCATGACATCAACTTCGGCGTCGGCCCTGCCGGGACCGGCAAGACCTATCTGGCTGTAGCCTGTGCGGTTGAAGCGCTGCAAACCGAGAAGGTCAGAAAAATCATCCTGGTGCGTCCAGCCGTGGAAGCCGGCGAAAAACTCGGTTTCCTGCCCGGCGATATGGCGCAAAAAGTCGATCCGTATTTGCGCCCTCTTTATGATGCCCTGTATGAAATGCTCGGTTTTGAGCGTGTTGAAAAAATGATCGACCGCGGCGTTATCGAAGTGGCTCCGCTGGCGTTCATGCGCGGCCGGACGCTCAACGATGCGTTCATTATTCTGGACGAGGCGCAAAATACGACTATGGAACAGATCAAGATGTTTTTAACCCGTGTCGGTTTCGGTTCGACTGCCGTAGTAACGGGCGATGTGACGCAAATTGATTTGCCTTCCGAAAAAATGTCCGGCTTAAGGCATGTGCTTGAGGTTTTGAAGGATGTTGAAGGCATCAGCTTTACTTTTTTCAATGCGCGCGATGTCGTCCGGCACCCTCTGGTGCAGCGTATCGTTTCGGCCTATGAAACGTATGAGAACAAGCACAAGGCGAATTGATGAACCAGATAGACATCCAGCGCGTTTTTGAATCGGAAGGCCAGCCGGATGAGGCGCAACTTCAGGTGTGGGTTGATGCAGCGCTTGAAGATGTCAATCAGGACATCGAAATGGTCATCCGTATTGTCGATGAGGCGGAAAGCGCTCAGCTCAACGAACAATACCGTCATAAAAAAGGGCCTACCAATATTCTCAGTTTTCCATTTGAAGTGCCGGACGGCATTGAATTGAATTTGCTGGGCGATTTGGTGATTTGTGCGCCGGTTGTGGCCAGGGAGGCGAGCGAACAGCATAAGCCGCTAGGTCACCATTGGGCGCATATTGTTGTGCACGGTGTATTGCATTTGTTGGGCTATGACCATATCGATGATGACGAAGCCGAGCTGATGGAAGCTAAAGAGATAGAAATTCTCAAAAAATTGAATATAAATAATCCTTATATTGAGGTAGTAAAAGCATGAGTGATGAGCAACCCCCAAGTAGAAACTCCCCGCAGAAGAGTTGGGTTGATAAAATAAGCCATCTGCTGACCGGGGAGCCGCAGGATCTGGATGACCTTCTTGAGGTTTTGAGAGAAGCTAGGGAAAAACGATTGTTGGATACCGATGCTTTGTCCATGATTGAAGGGGTTTTACAAGTATCTGAAATGCGCGTCAGGGATATTATGATACCGCGTATCCAAATGGTAGTAGTGCCACGCGATGCCGAGCTCAACACCATCTTTCCGCTGGTTTTGGAATCAGCGCATTCACGTTTTCCGGTTATTGAAGATGACCGCAGCAAAGTCGTCGGTATTTTATTGGCGAAAGATCTTTTGGCGCATGCCTTGCAGAATAAGCATCTTAAAATTGAAGAAATCATGCGTCCGGTCAATTTTGTCCCGGAAAGCAAGCGTCTGAACGTTTTACTGAAAGAATTCCGTACTAACCGCGATCATATGGCCATCGTGATAGATGAATACGGCTTGGCGGCCGGCTTGATCACCATTGAAGACGTGTTAGAGCAGATTGTCGGTGAAATCGAAGACGAATACGATGAGGAGGAAGATGAAGGGTATATCTCCCAGCGTAATGAAAACGAGTTCATGATAAAAGCTTTGACGCCGATAGAAGAATTCGATGAGTATTTCTCCACGCATCTGGCAACTGACGAGTACGATACCGTTGGCGGGTTTATTGTCAGCCAGATGGAGCATATGCCTAAAAAAGGCGAAAGCCTGGTTGTCGAAAATCTGCGGTTTGAAGTGATCAGGGCCGATAATCGGCGCTTGCATTTGATAAAGTTGAAAAAAATTGACTAACGAGAGGTCGCGGGCATGAATGGACAAACGATATTGGTCACAGGGGGAACTGGCTATATTGGCAGCCATGCTTGTGTTGAATTGCTTACGGCCGGCTATCAGGTTGTTATCGTCGATAACTTATCCAATAGCAAGGTGGAGCCTTTGCGCCGGCTGGAGCAAATAACCGGTAAAACGCTACAGTTTTACGAAGCCGATATTCGTGACAAGAAGGCATTAACAGAAATTTTTGACCGGGAACCCATCAGTGCCGTCATGCATTTTGCCGGATTAAAGGCCGTAGGCGAGTCGTGCAGGCAGCCGTTAAGTTATTATCATAATAATGTATACGGCACGATGGTACTGGCTGAAGCGATGGCCGAAGCCAACGTTAAGCAGTTGGTGTTCAGTTCTTCCGCGACCGTTTATGGTGAATCTACCTCTGTGCAGTATGTCGAGGATTTTCCTCTGGGCGCGATCAATCCTTACGGCCGATCCAAACTCATGATTGAGGAGATTCTGCGCGACCTGTCGGCGGCCGATGCAATCAACGGAGCGCAATCACCCTGGAAAATTGCCTTACTGCGCTATTTTAATCCGATCGGTGCGCACGAGAGCGGATTGATCGGCGAGGATCCCAACGGTATTCCCAATAACCTGATGCCCTACGTTTCGCAAGTGGCGATCGGTAAATTGGCGCAGTTATCCGTCTTCGGCGATGATTATCCGACCCGGGACGGTACCGGTGTCAGGGATTATATTCATGTGGTTGATCTGGTTAAAGGCCATATCAAGGCGCTGGAAGCGCTACAGAGTGAAAAATTCAAGTCAGGCGGCTGCAAGGCTTATAACCTCGGTACGGGCAGAGGGTATAGCGTTCTCGACATTATAAAAACTTTCGAAGCAGTAACGGGACGGAAAGTAAATTATAAAATCGGTCCGCGCAGAGCAGGGGATCTTCCCGAATATTTCGCCAATGCTGAGTTGGCGTACAAAGAACTTGGCTGGAAGGCAGAGAAAAATCTTGATGATATGGTTGCAGATACCTGGAACTGGCAATGCAAAAATCCGCAAGGGTATGTTTAGGTTTTGCTTTTTAATGCATTGCTGAACTAACGCTCCGTCAAAACTGATCTGTTCTATTTATCCGACCTTTCCGAACCTGTGTTACGAGCCCTTGCTTTAGGGGCGATCTCGTAATAAGCAGGGCTTACGCAAGCCTGTGGGAGCGGCTTCAGTCGCCTTTTATACTCGAATGGGCGACTGAAGCCGTCCCTCCCTGCAGGTTTTAAAACTGCTTGCTGCGGTAGTTGAACAGGCAGACTGCGTAAGTCTTGATAGATACTTTTTTCGCTTCCTTGCGAATTCCAGCAGGCGGACCTAGCTATTTGTTTTCCTGATTCTGCTCGCGCTCTTTGTTTTGGCCGTAGTCTTTGTTTTAGTTGCGCTTTTTGCTTTAGACGCAGTTTTGGTTCTGCTTACCTTTCTGGTTTTGGCTGCGCTTTTGGTTTTGCTTATGTGCGCGGCTTGTCTCGTATGCTTGACTTTGTTCAGGCGCTTGACGTGATGGATCTTTCTGGGGTGTATGGCATGACTCATATTCCTGCTGATATCGTCGCCTTGCGCTAACAGACTTGATGTCGCACGGTGGCTGCCGCAACCAAGTTGATAAGGCGGAGGGCTGAATGAGTTGGCTCGTATGGAATAAATATCTCTTGATGGATTATCGCTAAATCTTTTCGCAAAGCTGGCATCCATGATCTGAGTCATTAGCTGATAGCGTTCCTTGCTGGTCATTCCTCCTAATACGACGCCGATCAGTCGTTGACCATTCTGATGCGCTGATGCCATCAGGTTATAGCCCGATCCGCAGGTAAAGCCGGTCTTCATGCCTTCGGCGCCAGGATAATTCTTCACGAAAGCATTGATACTGCGCAAAGTGGTGCCCTTGTAATCGAAACTTTGAGCAGAAAAAAATTGATAATAAACAGGGAAATCGCGCTGGATCCGCCATGCCAAAATCGCAAGATCCCGCGAGGTGGTGACTTGCAGATCATTAGGAAGCCCGGTTGCATTCATGAATCGAGTGCTGCTCATCCCTAATGAGCGTGCTTTTGCAGTCATCATTGCACCGAAGTTTTCTTCGGTTCCTCCCAGTTCTTCGCCAAGAACGACAGCTGCGTCATTCGCAGAGCGTGTGATTACGGCTAAGATAGCATCCCTGACGGTCAGTGTCTCTCCCTGCCTCAGGCCTAGTTTACTGTTAGGCTGCCGTGCCGCATGCCAGGAAGCAGTCAAAGTATCATGCAGACTAATTTGCCCTTCTTTTAAAGCATCAAATGTCATGTAAAGTGTCATGACTTTTGTCAGGGATGCCGGGAACCAGCGCTGGTTGGCCTCTACTTCGTGCAATATGCTGCCGTTATCGGCATCGATAACAATGGCGGAATGCCGTCCGTAACTGATTTCAGATACGAAAAACAAAAGGAATGGCAATAAAATAAGTCGAATAAATTTCACGTTTAGTAATAGAGAATCTGGTTTTTTAATGAAATCAATAGTTAACGCATGGTTGCGGGTTGCTTTTACTAATCGATAATATAAGTGAAATTTAAATCCACATTATACCAAGGATTCGGTCGTAAATAATTTCCCTGATTAGTAGCAGGATGTGCCGGCGTAAGGCCTATCCTGAGCGCAGCCGAAGGGAGGCGCATCGCCCGCGAGTAATGGCGCTTCACTGCATCGCTTAAAGCGCCTGCTCCTGGTCAGCAAATCCTATGCAAGATTCAAATTTTGGAAGTAATTTTTAGCCAAATCCCACGTGAACTATATATCACCGCCGGAATTGGCTTGAAATTTCCGGTTAAGTACATTTTTTATTAGAAAATGCCTGTGAAAACAATAAAGTATATTTAATTTATCTTAGCGGCGTACCTGTGAGTTAATTTATGTCACGCGATGTTTAATTAATTTCCAGGTATTAGTTCACTATGAGTAAGGCATGGTGACGAAGTTAAGATGATTTTATACTAACTTTTCATTTAATGAAGAGTTACGCGCTTCCTGAGGGCAATGCAATTGCATGCATTGTTTGAACAATTAAAAAAAACGCGTTGTTATCATTATCGTTGATATTTTTACTAAAGATAATGTGCGGCCTCAATTAATTATGAGTTTAATGCCAAGAATTTCTTAAGGTTCATGCCTAATTGATCATATAAGCATATTCTTTAATTCTGTCTGCACAAAATTTGTGGATTTTACAGATATTCAGATTAAGGACGATTTCTAAAATTATTGCTATTGCAAGCAATAAGTTATTTTTAAATTTTATTGATTTTCAATAAAATAGCTTCAAATTTTAACTTTGTAAGAAAAAATAATCAGAAAAGCTCATGATTCTTTTTCTTTTTTGCGATTAATATTTCAATATGAATTCCATGCCAAAAATTACTCACCTTGATGCGTTGCTATTTGATAACCGTTTTATCCGCGAGTTGCCTGGTGACCCTGATGTTTCAAATAATCGCCGTCAGGTGATTGGCGCCTGTTATTCCCGTGTGCTGCCGACTAAGGTCGCCAAGCCAAAACTGATTGCCTATTCCAGAGAAGTTGCAGCTCAGCTGGATTTGGCTCCAGAAATTTGTGAATCGGATTATTTTGCCGACGTATTTACAGGCAACAGATTGTCGGTGGGCATGGAGCCCTATGCGACCTGTTATGGCGGGCACCAATTCGGTAATTGGGCAGGGCAGCTTGGCGATGGGAGGGCTATCAATCTGGGCGAAGTCCTCAATCGTCAAGGGCGGCGGTTGGTTTTGCAACTCAAAGGCGCCGGCCCTACGCCATATTCGCGTATGGCAGACGGTCTGGCTGTATTGCGCTCGTCAGTACGCGAATTTTTGTGCAGCGAAGCTATGCATCATCTGGGCGTGCCGACAACACGGGCTTTGAGCTTGACATTGACCGGCGAGAGCGTGATTCGGGATATGTTCTATGACGGCAATCCAAAGGCTGAGCCGGGAGCTGTCGTGTGCCGGGTGGCCCCTTCTTTTACGCGTTTCGGCAGTTTTCAGATTTTTACGGCGCGCGGCGATATCAAACTGCTCAAAGAGCTGGTGGATTACACGATTCGAACTGACTTTCCGCATTTAGGCGAGCCTTCGCCAGCGGTTTATCTGGCCTGGTTTGAGGAAGTCTGCCGTAAGACAGCCGAGATGATTGTGCACTGGCAGCGCGTTGGATTCGTTCACGGCGTCATGAATACTGACAATATGTCTATCCTCGGGCTCACTATTGACTATGGGCCTTATGGTTGGTTGGAGAATTATGATCCTGACTGGACGCCCAACACGACCGATGCTTCAACGCGCCGTTATCGTTTCGGTAACCAGCCGCAGATCGCTTTCTGGAATTTGGCGCAATTGGCCAATGCCATTTATCCGTTGATCGAACAAGCCGATCTGATGCAACAGGCGATCAATGTTTATGCTGAAAGCTTTGAGAAAGGCTGGCAGGATATGATGGCCGGTAAGTTGGGCTTGAGAGCCTTTGACAATTCATTAAGCACGGAATTATTGGCTATATTACAGTTGGTTGAAACGGATATGACTATTTTCTATCGCAAGCTGGCCACGATGAAGATCGATAATAGACTGCCTGAGGATGACAGTGATGAAGCACTGATAATGCCGCTGATGGAAGCTTATTATGTGCCGGAGCAATTAACTCCTCAATATAGAGAGCGCATTGGTCATTGGTTAAGAAATTACATGCGGCGAATCCAGAAGGAAGAAACGCCGGATCAGGAAAGAAGAGTGCGCATGAATTCCGCCAATCCTAAGTATGTGCTGCGAAATTACATGGCTCAATTGGCTATCGACAAAGCCGGGCAGGGCGACTATTCAATGATTGATGAGTTACTGCAGTTGCTGCGGCATCCGTATGATGAACAGGTCGGCAAGGAAGCGTTTGCTGTAAAGCGTCCGGATTGGGCAAGGAAACGCGCCGGTTGTTCGATGTTATCATGCAGTTCATAGACAAGGTCGATCGGGTCTATTGGCTTTTAGGTGTTTTAGCGGTTTGTAATGGATTTATAGAATAACATTAACATCGGAAAAACAAGGGGGTATATGTAATGGAATTTATATTTTAATATATTCTAATATACAAAAATAAATTGGTTATATTGTGCAATAAAAGCATACAGTATCAGTCGGTCTTTGTTGAGAAAAGCTTGATTTTATGGTGTAATGCCGCTGTTTTATGTCTTAATATGCCTCTTGTTTTGCCGTTCTTAAAATAGGGGGGAAGTTTTACAGCATTGCTTGGAGAATAGGCTTATTAACTATGCAATTTACTATTAAAAAAGGTTTGGACTTGCCCATAACTGGGGGGCCCAAACAAGTTATTGAGGATGGCAATGAGGTTAAGTCCGTTGCCGTCCTGGGGATGGATTATGTAGGCATGAAGCCTACTATGATGGTCAGTGAAGGGGATAAGGTCAAACTAGGCCAGATACTCTTCAGTGACAAGAAAAATCCTGGCGTTAATTTTACTTCGCCTGGAGCGGGCGTTGTGAAAGCCATCAATCGGGGTGCTAAACGGGCTTTACAATCAGTCGTGATTGAACTGCAAGGAAATGCGGAAGAGTCGTTCACAAAATATGAAGAGTCCAAGCTAAATGATTTAACAGCGGAACAGGTTAAAGAAAATTTGTTGGCATCAGGCCTGTGGACGTCCTTGCGTACACGTCCGTATGGAAAAATTCCAGCGATTGACAGCACCCCTCATTCCATTTTCGTAACGGCGATCGATACCAGTCCTTTAGCGGCCGATCCCGTCGTTATCATTAAGGCGCGCGGCAATGATTTTGCCAATGGATTAGCTGTTGTTTCCAAGCTGACGGCCGGTAAAACCTATGTTTGCAAGGCTACCGGCGCCGATATCGCCACAGGCAATACGCCTTCAGTGGTTGTTGCCGAGTTTTCAGGTCCGCATCCTGCAGGGTTGCCTAGCACGCATATCCACTTCATCGATCCTGTCAACGCGGAAAAGTTTGTCTGGCATCTGGATTACCAGGCCGTGATGGCAATTGGCGCGTTGTTTACAACCGGCAAGCTGAATGTTGAAAGAGTTGTGTCATTAGCGGGGCCAACCGTCAAAAATCCAAGACTGATTCGTACCCGTGTCGGTGCCAATACCGAGGACCTGGTTGCCGGCGAGTTGGATGAGAGCGTTGAGAGCCGCGTGGTTTCAGGTTCTGTTTTGTATGGACACAGAGCAGCAGACTGGGCTGCCTATTTAGGTTATTACAGTAATCAGGTTTCAGCACTGCAAGAAGGCCGCGCGCGTGAATTATTCGGCTGGATTGTTCCTGGTAAAGATAAATACTCTGCGCTGGATGTTTATACCTCAAGCGTTGATCGCAAAACCGGCCGCAAGTTTCCATTGACAACAAGCAAAAATGGCAGCAACCGGGCGATTGTTCCTGTCGGCATTTATGAGACCGTGATGCCCTTGGATATCTTACCTACGCCATTAGTGAAATCACTGGTGGTAGGCGATACGGATCAGGCTCAATTACTGGGCTGTCTGGAACTTAATGAGGAAGATATGTCCTTGTTAACTTTTGTCGATCCGGGCAAACATGACTTCGGTCCTGTGCTGAGAGCGAATTTAACTAAAATTGAGAAGGAAGGATAATGTCGGCTAGAGATTTCTTAGATAGCATAGAGCCGCATTTTACAAAAGGCGGCAGGTTTGAAAAGTACTACGGTCTCTATGAGATGGTGGATACTTTCATCTATACACCCTCTGATGTAACACGCGGCACAACGCATGTTCGTGATGGTAATGACCTGAAACGAACCATGACTTTTGTTGTGATAGCAACATTTTTCTGTATTTTGATGGCTTTCTATAACACAGGCTATCAAGCCAACGTGGCTATGGAAACAATGGGGCTGGAAAAGGCGGATAACTGGCGCAGTATCCCCATGATGATATTCGGATACAGCCCGTATAACCCACTGTCATGCCTGGTTCATGGCGCTCTGTACTTCCTGCCTGTCTACATTGTGACACTGGCTGTCGGCGGTATTTGGGAAGTTTTGTTTGCCACAGTGCGTGGGCATGAAGTTAACGAAGGCTTCCTGGTTTCATCAATGTTGTATTCATTGATTCTGCCTCCTGAGATTCCTTTATGGCAAGTCGCTTTGGGTATTTCATTCGGCATCGTTATCGGCAAGGAAGTATTCGGCGGTACCGGCAAAAACTTTCTGAATCCGGCATTAACTGGCCGTGCATTTTTGTTCTTCGCTTATCCTGCTTCCATGTCAGGCGATTCTGTATGGGTCGCTGTAGACGGTTTTACTGCGGCAACGCCTCTGAGCCTTGCATCAGCAGGCGGCGTCGAAGCGATTAAAGAAGGTTATGGCTGGCTGCAGGCTTTCTTTGGCTTTATTCCTGGCTCCATGGGCGAGACATCCACTTTCGCCATTATGCTTGGCGCTGCATTCCTGCTTTATACACGTGTGGCATCTTGGAGAATCATGGTTGGCGTCATGATCGGCATGATAGCGTCATCGTTGTTATTGAACATCATAGGCAGTGAAACTAATCCGATGTTTGCATTGCCTTGGTACTGGCATCTGGTTTTAGGCGGCTTTGCTTTTGGTACTGTCTATATGGCAACCGATCCCGTAACAGCGGCTGTAACCGATACAGGTCGGTGGTTATATGGACTATTAATTGGTGTGATGGTAGTGATCATTCGCGTTATCAATCCTGCTTTCCCTGAAGGCATGATGCTGGCGATTCTGTTTTCCAATATGTTTGCACCGATCATTGATTATTTTGTCGTTCAGGCAAACATTAGAAGAAGGGTGAAACGTCATGCCTAACGCAGTTAAAAAATGTGAACATTACGAAAAATTTAAAGTTTACCGCGATAAAATTCTGGCGCTGAGCAATGATAGCTTGGAAAAAACTATTGCTATTGCTTTGTCTCTGTGTTTGCTTTGCGCGGTCTTGGTTTCATTCGCTGCCGTTGCATTGAAGCCATTGCAATTCGGCAATAAAGAGCTCGACATGAAGAAGAATATTCTTGATGTAGCGGGCTTATTGGAAGCCGATACTGACATCGATCAAGCTTTCCAGGAACAGATTGAAGCCAAATTGGTTGATATTGAAACGGGTGACTATGTAGAAAATATCGATGTTGCAACTTACGATCAACGTAAAGCGGCAAAAGATCCTGCGCAAAGTATCGCTATTCCTGCTGATAAAGATATTGCGCACATTCGTACAAAAGCCAAAATTGCTAAAGTTTACTTAGTCAAAAACGGCGACGATATTCAATCCATTATTCTGCCTGTGAATGGTTATGGCTTGTGGTCAACGCTGTACGGATTTATTGCCTTAGCAGCTGATGGACAGACAGTGCAAAGCATTAACTTTTATGATCAAGCCGAAACACCGGGCCTGGGCGGTGAAGTTGTAAATCCCAACTGGCGTGCCTTGTGGAACGGTAAAAAAGTTTATTCTACATCCGGAGAGCCTGCTTTAGGTTTGGTTAAAGGTGTAGTGGACAAGAATAAACCGGGATCTGAATACCAAGTGGACGGTTTGGCCGGCGCGACTTTAACAAGTAATGGTGTAAGCAATCTTATTAAATACTGGATGGGCAATGAAGGTTTTGCGCCGTATTTAAATAAAGTAAGAAAGGCTGGAGAGAATAAATCATGAGTGCAGTATTAACTGGCGAAACAAAAAAAGTATTGACCGAACCATTGGTCAATAACAATCCGATTACGTTGCAGGTTCTGGGGATTTGTTCTGCTTTGGCAGTAACATCCCAGATGTCTACATCGTTGATTATGGCGCTCGCACTGACATCCGTGACGGCTTGTTCAAGCGCGGCGATCAGCGCCATCAGAAACCATATTCCCAGCAGTATTCGTATTATCGTGCAGATGATCATTATTGCATCCTTGGTAATCGTGGTTGATCAAATTCTGAAGGCATTTGCTTTCGAAGTAAGCAAGCAATTGTCCGTATTCGTGGGTTTGATTATCACCAACTGCATCGTTATGGGCCGCGCTGAAGCGTATGCGATGAAAAATCCGCCTATAGCAAGCTTTATGGATGGCATCGGTAACGGTTTGGGGTACAGCTTGATTCTTGTCACCGTAGCTTTCTTTAGAGAGACTCTGGGTTCAGGTAAATTGCTGGGCTTTGAAGTATTCCATTTATCAAAAGACGGCGGATGGTATGATCCTAACGGTTTAATGTTGTTGCCTCCTAGCGCGTTTTTTATCATTGGTTTGATAATTTGGGCTATTCGTCAATTCAAACCTGAGCAAGCTGAACAAGCGGATTTCAAAATCATGTCGATTGCTCACGGTGAAGGAGGGCATCACTAATGGAAGCTTACATTAGCTTATTTGTAAAAGCGGTTTTCATTGAAAACCTGGCTCTTGCGTTCTTCCTGGGCATGTGCACCTTCCTGGCGGTTTCCAAGAAGATTTCAACAGCTATGGGATTGGGCATCGCGGTAATGGTTGTGCAAACCATTACGGTTCCTGCCAATAATATTATTTACCATACGCTGTTAAAAGAAGATGCGCTGTCATGGATGGGCATCACCGGTGTGGACTTGAGCTTTTTAGCGTTATTAAGCTGTATCGGTATGATCGCCGCATTGGTACAGATTCTGGAAATGATTCTGGACAAATTCTTCCCGGCTTTGTATTCGGCATTAGGTATCTTCTTGCCGTTGATTACCGTGAACTGCGCCATCCTTGGAGGTAGTCTGTTCATGATTGAGCGTGACTACAACCTCGCTGAAAGTGTTACCTACGGTGTCGGCAGTGGTTTCGGCTGGGCATTGGCCATTACGGTTATTGCCGGTGTACGCGAAAAACTGAAATACAGTGATATTCCTGCCGGCTTACAAGGTTTGGGTATTACATTTATTACTGCGGGTCTGATGTCGCTTGGCTTCATGGCTTTCTCTGGAATCCAATTATAAAAAGGTAACATAATGCTGGAAATTGCATTAGGTATTATTATTTTCACGGTTATCGTGATTGCGCTGGTGTTTGTGATTATCGGCGCAAAAAATAAACTGGTTGCCTCCGGGAACGTAGAAATTCTGATCAATGATGAAAAGAAAATTCATGTGCCTGTGGGGTCGAAATTGTTAACGGCATTGGCTGATAACGGCTTGTTTGTGCCATCGGCTTGCGGCGGCGGCGGTACTTGTGCTCAATGTCGAGTAAAAGTGCACAAAGGCGGCGGTGAAATTCTGCCGACTGAAACATCGCACATTACCAAACGTGAGGCAGCTGAAGGCGAGCGTCTCTCTTGCCAGGTCACAGTTAAAAATGACATGGAAATTGAAGTCGAAGATGATGTTTTCGGCGTCAAAAAATGGGAATGCACGGTTAAATCCAACCACAACGTAGCGACTTTCATTAAAGAGCTGGTGCTGGAATTGCCCGAAGGTGAAGAAATCAAGTATCGCGCAGGCGGTTACATTCAGATCGAATGTCCTCCGCATGTGGCTAAATACAGTGATTTCAACATCGAAGAAAGATTCCATGAGGATTGGAATAAATACAACCTGTGGCGTTATGTCTCCGACGTAAAAGAGCCGGCCTTGCGTGCTTATTCAATGGCTTCTTATCCTGAAGAAAAAGAAATCATGCTGAACGTGCGTATCGCGACGC
The DNA here is from genome assembly GCF_036553575.1 of Methylobacter sp. Wu1. NCBI lineage: Bacteria > Pseudomonadati > Pseudomonadota > Gammaproteobacteria > Methylococcales > Methylococcaceae > Methylobacter > Methylobacter sp. Wu1. Next base: position 82,318 of record NZ_JAZHOC010000062.1, read on the forward strand.
CGCCTCCAGGCGCCCCGGATAGCGTGCCGCCAGGCATCATGTCTTCTTATATCTTTAACTTGAAACCAGGCGATAAATGTATCGTTTCCGGTCCTTACGGTGAATTCTTCGCCAAAGACACCGATGCCGAAATGGTCTTCATTGGTGGCGGTGCGGGTATGGCGCCTATGCGTTCCCACATCTTCGATCAGCTGCGCAGGCTGAAGTCCAAACGCAAGATGACGTTCTGGTATGGCGCAAGAAGCAAACGCGAAATGTTCTATGTTGAAGATTTCGACATGCTGGCCAAAGAAAATGACAACTTTGAATGGCATGTAGCTCTGTCTGACCCATTACCTGAAGATAACTGGACAGGTTATACCGGCTTTATTCACAATGTACTCTTTGAAGAGTTCATAAAGAACCATCCGGCGCCTGAAGATTGTGAGTTCTACATGTGCGGACCTCCAATCATGAACTCCTCAGTCATCAACATGCTGTTGGAAAACGGCGTTGAACCAGAGAATATCTTCCTGGATGACTTTGGCGGTTAAGTAAGACATAGAATTCTCTCCCGCAAGGACAAGTTTCTTGCGGGGGAGGGTTAGTGGAATCACATGAAAATTATCAAACAGCGACGAGGAGCATGGCTTGGTCTGCTCCTCGTTTTTTTATTGTCGGCATGCGGCAATGAAGCAGAAGAGTACCCGTTCATCCACTCAGGATTAACAGAGGGCACCAGTTTCCATATTAAAGTCACTAAATTGCCTGAATCAGTGGTTTCAGAGCAACTGAAACACCAAATCATGGCTCTTTTGGATGAGATAAATGGGCAGATGTCCACTTATCTGGAAGATTCGGAACTGTCCAGTTTTAATCAGAACACTTCGACTGATTGGGTGCCCGTCTCCACGCCTTTATTTACAGTATTGAAAGAAGCGCAAAGAATTAGCCGATTGACCAGTGGCGCTTTCGATGTAACCGTGGGTCCTCTGGTCAATTTATGGGGATTTGGGCCAGACCCGATGAAATCTGTCGCGCCTGACGATGCGCTTATACAGGAGCGATTGAACAAAATTGGCTATAAATATCTAAGTATTAAAGAAGAATCGTTAGCTGTTAAAAAAGCGATACCAGACCTGTATGTGGATTTGTCGGCTATAGCAAAAGGCTACACTGTGGATCAGGTAGGCTTGTTATTGGAAAAGAATGGCATAACCGACTATATGGTCGAAATTGGCGGAGAGATAAGAGTAAGAGGGAAAAATGCGAATGCCGAGCCTTGGCATATAGCTATTGAGAAGCCAACACCGGATACAAGAGTGATAGAGAAAGTGGTTGGCATTTCCGATATAGCTATGGCAACTTCCGGGGATTATCGGAATTTTTTCGAAGGTGATGGCGTACGTTTTTCCCATACTATCGACCCAAGAACAGGGCGGCCTATAACGCATAAGCTCGCATCCGTTACGATCCTGAGCAAAACGACGATGGAAGCCGATGCACTGGCAACCGCTATTATGGTGCTGGGTCCGGATGAAGGTTATAAATTTGCCGAGCGCAATAATATAGCGGCATTATTTATTATTAAAAAAGATTCGGGTTTTTACGAAAAAAGCACGGGAGCCTTTACTGGCTTTACAGAATTGAAAAGGTAATATCATGACTTATTTTCTTGTAACTTTTGTATTCATGCTTGTTGTTATTGCAATAATGGCGATAGGGGTTATTTTTGGCAGAAAGGCTATTAAAGGATCATGCGGCGGCGCTAATAACGGAAATTGCATATGCGTTGAAAAATGTGATAAAAGGAAAAAGCTGGAGGCTGAAGGAAAGGTTTAGGACAGTTCTGCAGGGATTTGCATAAGCAGGACGGCAGGCTCTGAAGTGAAATAATAAATTACAATGAGGAGTTCGTTATGTTGGCTAAAATCACTGTTGCAGATTATATGACCAAGCATTTGGTTACTTTGACTAAAGAAACCAATGTTTTTGATGCTATAAAGAAACTGTTGGATCATAGAATTACCAGCGCCCCGGTGCTTGACAATCATGGCCAGCTGATCGGCATGCTTTCGGAAAACGATGTGATGCGGGTTGTTGCGGAAAACGTTTACGATCAGGGTATGGGCGGTAAAGTCGGCGAATATATGACAAAAGACGTAATTCGTGTTGAATCTGACTCATTTATTGTTGACGTGGCGGAAAAATTTCAGCAATCCAAAGACAGAAGCTTTCCTGTTTTTGAAGATACTGACCTGGTAGGCATTGTCAGCCGAACTGATGTTTTAAGAGCATTGGCTTCGCTCGAATCTTAAATAAAGTTTAGGGATTAATTTTCATTGGATGAAGAGCGGCACGTTTTTTTGGCATGACTATGAGACATTCGGAACAGACCCGCGGAGAGACAGGCCTGTTCAGTTTGCCGGTATTCGGACCGATTATGATTTCAATATTGTAGACGACCCTCTCGTCGTTTATTGCCAACCATCGGCAGATTCACTGCCGCATCCTGACGCCTGTGTTATCACAGGAATTACCCCTCAATTTGCCGAGCAGAAAGGCATTTGCGAAGCGGAATTCACGCGACTGATTCATCAGCAGTTGTCTCAGCCTAATACCTGCACTGCCGGCTATAACAGTATCCGTTTCGATGACGAAGTAACGCGCAATTGCCTTTACCGAAATTTTTATGATCCTTATGCGCGTGAATGGCAAAATGGCAATTCACGCTGGGATCTGATCGATCTGGTCAGGGCTGCGCGTGCTCTGCGTCCTGATGGCATACGCTGGCCAGTTAATGAAGATGGAAGACCCTGTTTCAGGCTCGAAGAGTTAACCCAAGCGAATGGTATTGAGCATTCAGCTGCGCATGATGCGCTTTCCGATGTGTATGCCACTATAGCGATAGCCAGGCTAGTCAGAAAAGCCCAGCCAAAACTGTATCAGTTTTTACTGCAGCATCGGATTAAATCCGAGGTGCTTAATTTGCTGCAACTCGGCAGCTTTAAGCCGCTTGTGCATATTTCAGGCAAATACGCAGCGATCAAGAATTGCCTTGCTGTCATTTTACCTGTTTGTAAACATCCGACCAACAGTAATGGCATTATTGCTTACGACCTTTCTATAGACCCTGAACCCATGCTGTCGTTACCTGTTGAAGAAATTCAGCAGAGGATCTTTACAGCAACCAGCGAATTGCCGGAAGGCGTTGAAAGAATACCGCTAAAAACGGTTCATATTAATAAATGTCCGGTGCTGGCTCCGGTATCTGTTATTAGGCCGAATGATGCCGAGCGGCTGGAAATCGACCTGGCTTTCTGTTATGCCAGTATTGAAAAGATTAAGGCGGCAACTAACCTGGAAACGAAACTTTCGGCCGTTTTTAGTCACGACTACGCAGAGCAGGAATATGATCCGGACTTGGCGCTTTATAGCGGCGGGTTTTTCTCTGAATCAGATAAACAAAAAATGGCGAGGATCAGGGGTATGGCGCCGAATCAATTGGCAAAAGCGATTTTTGATTTTACCGATGCCCGCTTGCCGGAGATGTTATTTAGATACCGGGCGCGTAACTATCCGAAAGCTCTAACTCATGAAGAGACGCAGAGATGGCATGAATTTTGTGGAAACCGGTTAACAGGCCGACGGGCTGGCGCCGGGATTCTGCTTGGCGATTATTTCAATCGCCTTGAAGAACTTAAAGGTAATGGAAATATTAACCCCGATATAATCACAGCACTGGAAGCATACGCTTTCGAGAAAATGGAACGGTTCGGCGTTAAGTTAGTTTGAGAAATATTTTGCAAAATTAATTTTATATTCAGTTGTATCAGTCAAGATAACTGTTCCGCTCATAAGCTTGGATTAAGAATGCGCTAACTGATGCCAGTTGCATGGAGTTGGCATATAATGGGTGGTTCAGTTTATATGTTTCCATAAGGAAGTTAATCACATGAAGAAAATTATTTTATTTCCAGCTTTACTGTTCTTTTTTACTTCAGCTGTTAATGCGCACGGTCCTGTACGCCAGAAAGCTGAAGAAGAAATCACCATCAATGCGCCTGCCGAAAAAGTCTGGGGCATCATCAAAGACTTTGGCGATATGTCCTGGCTCCCTGCTATCAAAGACACCAAAGCCGATAAAGGCAACGAGAAAGGTTCAGTCCGTGTTTTGACTTTGAAAGATGGCGGTACAATTACCGAAGAATTGAAAAAGCATGACGATAAAAAAATGACGTATGCTTATAAAATCACTGACATGAGCACAGCAAAAACCATCAATCATGCCGGCGCTGAAGAGAAAGTGCCCGTTTTGCCGGTTGACAATTATGCGGCCAGCATTGATGTAGAAGGCAAAGGCAATACTTCAGTTGTGTCCTGGAAAGCGGCTTACTACCGCGCTTACATGAACAACAATCCGCCTGCGGAAATGAATGAAGAAGCTGCTAACACGGCTGTGACAGCTATTTTAAAATCAGGTTTGGAAAATCTGAAAACCTTGGCTGAAAAGTAAGGGTTTACGCGTGTTCCGAGTGAACCACATGGCTGTAGCGATGGCGGTCGCTACAGCCTTCTTATCAGCATCGGTTATGGCGGAGCCTTTCGCCTATATCAGTAATCAATTGGCGGACAGCGTTTCCATCATCGATACGGAAAAAGGTACGGTAGTCGGTACGATTGCCGTTGCCGGCAAGCCTGCCGGTGTTGCCGTTGCACCGGACGGTAACAGAATTTATGTCAGCGCCCCGGAAGCGAAAGGCTTTGCTGTTCTGGATGCAGTAAATCGCAGAGTTATTTCTGAAGTCGCAGTCGGCGATGGTGCTTTAGGCATTGCTACCGCGCCGGACGGCAAGCGCATCTATGTGGCGGACTGGTATAAGAATACCGTATCAGTGATTGACGCCGACACTTTAACGATCGTAGAAACCATTATCGTGGGCAAGTCGCCGTCCGGCTTGATGGTGAGTCCCGATAATCGCTGGTTATATGTCGCTAATCGGCTGGATGATTCAGTCTCGCAGATCGATCTGGACAAATTGACGATCAGAAATACTACAAAGGTTGGCGCGCACCCATTTGGCCTGACTGTTGATAGCAAAGGCGAGCGCATCTATGTTGCCAATGTGGAAAGCGATGATGTAACGGTATTGGAAAAAAGCCATCTAAAACGCATTGCGACAGTCAAAGTAAATAGCCGTCCTTATGCTGCGGCCCTGGCGAAGGGCGACAGTCTTTTATTTGTCACCAATCAGGATGACGGCTCGGTTTCGGTCATTGATACTGCCGCATTAAAAGAAATCGCCCTGATTGATGTCGGCGATAAGCCGGAAGGCATTTATACGCATCCGGATGATCGGCATGTTTATGTGGCGAACTGGTTTGACAGCAATGTTTCCGTGATCGACGCACAGACATTGGAAGTGGTTGATACGATCCAGACCGGTGAAGGCAGTCGCGCGTTCGGGCAATTCATCGCCAAATAACATGGCTTCGGATAAGTGCCGGAAAATTGCAGAACTATTGTTTCAAGTGGAAGTTCAGTTACGGCAGCTGAATTATTGGCAGGATTCTTTACCTCCGGCTGAGGCGCTTTCGAGTGAACTGCCTTTTAGCTGCGATACTTTGGATTTCCCTCAATGGCTGCAATTTATATTTCTGCCAAGAATGCAGGCATTGATCGAATATGCGGCGCCGTTGCCGACTGCTTGCGCTATTGCGCTTTATGCCGAGGAATATTTCAGACATGATGCCAATCTACAAACTTTATTGGCGCATCTGGCCGAAATTGATACACTGCTCACCGATTTGTAATAACGTGGAGCTAATATGGCTGAAACTGTAGATGAATTGACTGTAACTTATGAAGATGGCGGGATTGAGACAGTCAAAGAGCTGGATAAAAAAGTGCTGACCAAAGGTGCCTGGGCTACGGTCATGTTCCGTTATCAGGATTGGGATCGCGCCAAAGGGGAATATGGTCCTGATAAATATACCATTCGCCGCTATCAGAAACGCAACGGCGAATACCAGCAAAAATCAAAATTCAATATTTCCAGCAAGGAGCAGGCAAAGGGCATTATTGAGGCGCTGGAAGAGTGGATAGAAAAAGAATAGTCCCAGAGCCACTGGTTGTAGGCTAATTAATCCAGCCATTCAATAATATGATCTTCCAGATCATCAACCTCTGATTCCTTTATCGCATAACTACTGATTGAGATACCTGCTTCCTGCACGCTTTCGGCATTTCCTGAAACCAGAGGATGCCAGTCAGGAAGCTCTCCGCCATCATTGAGCAAGCGGTAGGCGCAGGTTGATGGCAGCCAATTGTATGCAGTAAAGCCGGGCTGTCTTAAATCAATGCACTCGGGCACTACAGTGAAGCGGTCGGCGTAGTGGGTGCATCGGCAGGTTTCCAGGTCTATCTGGTCGCAGGCGGCGCTGGTGAAATAGATATCACCGGTATCTTCGTCTTCCAGCTTGTTCAGGCAACATCTGCCGCAGTTATCGCACAACGACTCCCATTCTTCGGCCGTCATTTCAATCAGTTTTTTGGTTTTCCAGAAGCTCATAAATGTATTCTTTCCATTAAATAACACAGGCAGTCCTGCCTGATCACATGTTCATCCAGTGTCAGCATGGAAGGCATGGTGTGATTTCGGTTTATCAATAAATCGCCGTTTTCAATAGAGAAACATTTTTCAGTCACATCATTTCCGTGTTCATCCTGAGCGATGACCGGTATCAGTGAGTTGAATCTGGAAGTTCCCCATACAGTACCGGCTGGAATCTCGGTAAAGTTCATGCGTTCAAGGTCTTCATTCAGCAAAAGATCGGCATCGGCTCGATTAAAGCTGAAATTGATTTTTTCATGCACCTTGACCTGGGCGATCGTATGAAAAAGGTCAATATCCTGAGGCTGAACCTGATGATGTGACAATTCAACAAGATGCAGGCAACTGTTCAGGTACTCAAGCACATGTTCGACGCCATAGTGCTGGCCTGGGCGGCCACACTCCAGCGTGACAGCCGGGCATATTTCCGCGAATGCGGCAGTTTGTACGCCTTTAGGCCGGATAAAGTAGACAACCAGCCGGCCGAATAGGGAGGCCAGTTGTAGAAACGGGTTATCCAGCCTGTTAACACAGGCATAATGAGGATTCAATCCGGTATTGTTATGTACATCGACGCTGGCAAAAACTCGGCGCTTCTTCATGATCGAGACAATTTCCCTTGCCATTTCGGTTTCCGCGCAATCAGGCAGCTCGGTGCCGGGCCAGATGCGGTTGTAATCAGGCTGGTTATCAAGTCTTCGCAAGTTTTTACTGGCGGCGCCGATATTGCCGAAGAAAATGGACAATGAGCGCGGCAAAGGCTGGCTTTGATATTTTTTCAGCAGCAGTTGCAGTGCAAAAAGCCCTGTCGATTCATTGCCATGCAGCAAAATTGATACAAATAGAGGTTCGGCATGCCTGCCCTCCAAATGAATCAGGGTCGGTTCGGGCAATATTCTGTGCAGACTTTCCGGCGTGGCTTCCAGCAGGCCATCGGGCAAGTAATCCAATTGATTAAGGCGCAATGTTTTCACGCTAAGGCCCAAGTGCTGACAGGGTTGCCGCTATTTTGATATTTAAGGTAATTTCGCATCATCTCCGTGAAATCATGATCGTGCTCGTAGATATACTGGCGCTGCCATTGAGAGCCATTTTGTTTATGGGCGATACGTTGCCGGATAATATCCAGATAAGTGTCGATATCGGTACGGCGGATGCCCAGCGATTCCAGACCTGACGCCGCTCTGGGTAAAAGTTCGGTTTGGAATAAGTGAGGCAGACGCTGTTTATGGCCGTCGAACCAGATGATATGGCTGTCCAGGCCGAAACGGGCTGCCTTATAAAAATTATCCCTGGCCTGGGTGAACGGCAATGGCCAGCCTTTGGTTACGATTTCATCGCAGATGCTTTGGGTCAAACCATAGTAAAACGCCGCGTTGGCGATCGAATCGATAACGCTGGGGCCAGCCGCGGGCGTTCTATGTTCTACTCGGATATGCGGTGTGCCGTCTCCATCGAAACCGACTAATGGCCTGTTCCAGCGCCAGATGGTGCCGTTATGCAGACGCAGGTGTGCGAAGGCTTCGATGGCGGAGTCCTGCTCGACAGGCAATAACACAGGAAAATGATCGAGGTTTTCCTGAAAGCATTCGATGATAGAGCGTCTTGCGTAGTCAGATCCGAAGCTGACGCGTTTGATCGGGCCATGCGAAGCGCCGGAATAGCCGCCGGATTCAACAGACTGCTCGAACAGGGGAATGCGTGATTCATGCCAGAGCTCTTTGCCGAACAAGAAAGGAGCGTTGGCGCACAACGCGACAACTGGGGCTGATGCAATGATCGAAGCGTTATAAAAATGATGCGCGATGCTTAGCGGCAGCTGGATATGCAATTGAAATGATGTGGTGGCTGACTCTATCATCACGTCGTCATGGTCGAATTTCAGGTGTTCCGCACCATTGATATCGATGTGTATCGGCCGACCGCGCGCATGCAGCACTTGCTCATTCAGGGCGCGGTACCTGTTCATGTTTGACATATTGCCCAGATTCAAGTCCGACTGTTTTAAAGTCGGCAGAATGCCAATCATGACAGCGTTGCTGTCCAGGGTTTCAGCGTGTTGACAGGCCGCCGCCCAGGTAGTCTGCAACTGCTCGTGCAGGCGACTGAAAACATCATCCGTTAAAGGTGCAGGTGTGCTGTTGAATTCTATATTGAATTTGGCGAGTTCCGCCGAAGCCCACGGATGGTTGAACGTAGCCAGATAATTTTCATTAGTCGGCGATGGGCGCATGTTTTCATCGACCAGCCAGACTTCAATTTCGAAACCGGCCACAGGCTGATGGGTGGAACAGGCATTCTGTTCAATTAATTGACTGAGCAGATGGGTCTCCTGCTTGAGCTTCTGATAAAAACGCTCGAAGTTCTTCTCATCAAATTGCACTAAAGAAATTTCCTGGCCCATGATTGCACCAAATCAAGCAAAGTTAAATCATCATACGTCGGTTCAAAGCCCACATCAATGTGATCGGCAACGGATGAAAAAGTGCCATTAACCTTGAACTTCCAGTAGTTCCCATACTGGCTTGATATGAGGAGGGAAAGGGGCGAGCCGACCTAACTCGACCCACTGATTTTCAGGATTGTGAAAGTCAGAACCTACTGATCCCGCCAGCTCAAAGCGTGCGGCGTAGCCGGCAGCCAATCTAATTTCATCGGCACTAATTCTGCTTGTTACAACCTCTATACCTTGTCCGCCAGCTTCCTTAAAAGCGGCCAACAGCCGTTTCATCCAGTTGGCCGTCAGCTTGTAACGCAATGGATGAGCCAAGACGGCAATACCGCCTGACTCGGTGATCCAATTGATCGCCTGCTCCAGCTCGGCCCAGGGTGTGGATACATAGGCCGGTTTACCTCGGGCCAGATAACGGTCAAAAGCTTCCTGCTGCGTTGACACGTGGTGCTGTGACAGCAGGAAGTCGGCAAAATGGGTGCGTGTGATCATGCTGTCGCCGGCTGCTCGCTTGACGGCTTCGAATGCGCCGGGAATACGTTTTTTCTCGAGTTTCTGGGCGATTTTTTCAGCGCGTTCCAGACGCACGGTTTGCAGATTCTGAGTGGCTTGAGCCAATGGGCCATAATCAGGATCGATCCCCAGGCCGACTATATGAAAACATTTGTCGTGCCAGTTGGTGGAAAGTTCGATGCCGGATATCAGCTTGATGCCGCTTGCTGCCGCCGCAGCTCGGGCTTCGGCGAGTCCGGCTGTCGTGTCATGGTCGGTTAAAGCCAGTGAGGTAACGCCTTGCTCATGGGCGCGTTTTATGAGTTCCGTTGGCGATAACGCACCATCGGAAGCCGTTGAGTGACAGTGCAGATCGTATACTTCAGCCATGACTATTGATAATCTCCATAAAGCTTGGCGTAAAGACCCTTCTGGTTAATTAAAGTTTCGTGACGGCCTTGTTCGCAAATGCTGCCGCCTTCAAATACATAGACATGATCGGCTTGTTTTACGGCACTTAGACGATGCGCAATAATGATGGTCGTGCGGCCTTTCAGGAAATCGGCGAGGGCCTGATGCAATTTATGTTCTGTTTCGCTATCGAGTGCCGAAGTGGCCTCGTCAAGTATCACGACTTTGGGATTGGCGACTATCATCCGGGCGATGGCCATGCGTTGCCGTTGGCCGCCGGAAAGCCGCATGCCATGACGGCCGACTACCGTATCCAACCCTTTTTCCAGGTCGCTGACCGTGCCTTTTAATTGCGCGATCGCCAGTGCGTGCCATAATTCGGCATCCGTAGCAGGCCTGCCCAGTGTCAGGTTGGCGCGGATGGTATCGTTGAACAGAATAGGCTGCTGCAGGACGGTTACGACATTTTCCCGGACAACCTCAAGGCCAATATGGTCGATGGGGACATCGTCAAAATAAATCCGGCCGGCGCTGGACGGATAGAGGCCGATGAGCGTTTGTATCAGTGTGGATTTGCCGCCGCCGCTGGCGCCGACCAGCGCCACTTTTTCGCCGGCTTTGATTTCCAGATTGATGCCGTTCAGTATTTGCTCATCGCCATAGCTGAAGTGCAGATTGTCGACGCGTATGGAGACGGTTTTTTTATTCAGGAACGGATTTTCCAGATGCGGGTAATGGGGTTCCTGCTGCAGCGCATTCAGGCGGTTGATGCGTCTTAGAGCGGCTTTGGCCGCGTAAAACGCATATTGAATATTCAGCACTTCCTGGACCGGCGCCATCATAAACCAGAGGTAGCCGAATACGGCAAGCATTTCGCCGATGCTGAGGTCGGAATAGAAAACCATGAGCATGGCGCAGGCGCGAAACATGTCGAAGCCGAACAGGAATACCAGAAAGCTCATCCGGTTGGCCGCATCGCTTTTCCAGGCAAAGATCATTGAATAATCTTTCACCGAGCGGGCCGATTCGATCAATTGCTGGCAGTAATGCTTCTCGCGATTGCTGGCGCGGATTTGATGAATCGCTTCCAGCGTTTCGGTTAACGATTGTTGAAATACTTCGTAAGCGGAATTTTCCTTGGCTTTCAGATCTTTAACGCGCGAGCCAATGATGCGCGTGAAATAGATCACGACAGGATTTAATAATAAAATAAACAAACCCAACTGCCAGTGCATCCATAGCAGAATGACGGCTGTGCCGATGATGGTCAGGGCGGCTATCAGCAATTTGCTGATGGTAGAGCCTATGAAGGTATCAATCGTATCCAGGTCCGTCACCAGGTGCGTGACCACAGTGCCTGTTCCCAGGCTTTCGTATTCGGACATGGAAATCGTCTGCAGACGTCTGATCAGATTCTTACGGATACGAAAAATGATATCTTTGGAAATAAAGGAGAACTGCCGGGCCTGAATGATATTGAAAATAATCGCAAAAATGCGCAGCAGCAGGCTTGCCAGCAAAACGGCCGCAATATAAAGGATCGGCGTGTGCCAGTGGGCCGGAGTCAGCGAATTGATGAATGCGATGGTCATGCCGGGCTTGTTCAGCAGGACTTCGTCGACCAGCAACGGCATCAGCAAAGGAACCGGTACGCTGGCGATAGTCGCCAGGATCGCGATCAGATGCGCATTGATCAGCGGTTTTTTGTGCTCTGAAACGATTTGAAAGATATAATCCCAGCCGTAATATTGCGTGGCCTGTTTTGAGGGATGCTTTGTTTGCACGATAGGTATGATGCGTTCTATAAACCGCACATTATATCTGTCTGACATCTTTAAGAGAATAACTAAAACTGTTGTTAAAAATTATGAAGAAGAAATACCGGTACGGATATTTGTTATTAATGTGCGTTCTGACCTTGCCAGTTAACGTATCGGGAAATACGCTGGAACAGCAACGAGCTGATTTTCTGCAAGCGGAAAAGTTGATTGCCCAAGGAAAAAGCGAGGCATTTTGGGACCTCGCCCTGTCTTTAAAAGGCTATCCTTTGTATCCGTATCTGCACTATCAGTGGCTAAAGAATAATTTGCATCAGACGAGCGGAATTCTGGGATTTTTATCGGAATACAAAGATACGCGTTATGCCGGTTTGTTAAGGTCTCAATGGCTGAGCTATCTGGCTCAGCATGAAAGCTGGCGCGAATTTCTTCAACATTATCAGGCAAGCGGCAACAGCGCGCTGGAATGTCAGTTTTACTGGGCCAAATATCTGACGGGCGATACTCAACTGGCATTGAATGAAGCAAAGCGCCTGTGGGCAGTGGCGAAATCTCTGCCTAAGGAATGCGATGCATTGACGTCAGTATTGATCAAGTCGCCGCTTTTTACGCAGGAGTTGATCTGGCAACGCTTCGAATTGGCATTGCGGAAAAACAATGTCCAGCTGGCGGAGTATCTGAAGCGTTTATTAACGGATCAGGCTATTGCCGATGTGTGGCTGCAAATTCATAAAAAGCCCGAGCTAATAGGAAGCGATACTTTAGGGATCAACCCGGACCGGCAGGGTGGGCGTATCTTTGCGCATGCTGTCGATAGAATGGCCAAAACAGATCCCGAGCTGGCGATGCAAATCTGGGACGGCAGGAAATACAATTTCGCTATAGATGCGCAAACGGACCAGCGAATCGAACGAAGACTCGCACTGGCCCTGGCATTCAATAAGAACAAAAAAGCCTATGATCGTCTGAGCCGATTGGGCAATGTCGATGCGGAGGTCAGGGAATGGAAAGCCAGAGCCGCCTTGCTCGAACAGAATTGGCAACATGTTGCCGATGCGCTGGCGGGCTTGACGGATCAGGAGCGGCTGGAGCCCCGATGGCAGTACTGGCAGGCCCGCGCGCTGGCTAAAACGGGCGATGTGTTGCAGGCACAGGCTATCTACAATCATCTTGCTGAAGACCGGAGTTTTTACGGCTTTCTTGCAGCCGATACCGTCAGCAAGCCTTATCAGTTAGTCGATAAACCTGTTTTTCTGCCAGGGAATGAGCTTGAAGCATTAGCCGAAGACAATGACTTTAAAATAGCCCGGGAGCTCGATTTTCTGGGGCGTATGCCAGAAGCGCAGCGGCAATGGTGGTTTGCCGTCAAAAAACTGCCCAAAGAGCGCTTGATAACTGCGGCCAAATTGGCTCAACAGTGGCAATGGAATCAAGTGGCTATTTTTACGCTGGCTAAGGCCGATTACTGGGATGACATGGGGCTACGGTTCCCGGTCAATTATCTCAATGAAGTCAGTAATAATGCGTATAGACACAATCTTGATCCGGCTGTAATTTTCGGCCTCATTCGCCAGGAGAGCGTGTTTGACAGGTATGCCGAGTCGCCGGTCGGCGCCAGAGGTCTTATGCAGATTATGCCGAAAACGGGCCAGCAAATTGCACGGGACCTTCGCGAGAATTGGCAATCCGAGGCAAGCCTGTTTGATCCCGGTATTAATGTCAAGTACGGTTCCTTTTATTACAGACAACTGTTGGACCGGTTTAACGGTCATTTCGCACTGGCAACTGCCGCTTATAATGCAGGGCCGAGGCGGGTAGGGCAGTGGCTGCCTAGTGGCGAGACTGTGCCGGCGGACATATGGATAGAGACCATTCCATTTAAGGAAACCCGAAAATATGTATCTTCAGTGCTTTCTTACATCATGATTTATCAGGAGCGTATGCACAGGAAAGCGCTCAGGATAAAAGATTTCATGCTGGATGTGCTACCGGGCTAAAAATTGAGCTGATTTTTTTTGGTGTCTGTTAGATAATGCGCGTTTGATGCAAGAATAATTATTATTAACTTAGGTACATAAATATTATGGAGAAACAGCATAGTTTTACGCGCGAAGAATTATTGAAGTCCGGTAGGGGGGAGCTATACGGGCCGAAAAATGCGCAATTGCCTCTACCAAATATGCTAATGATGGACCGGATTACCCATATATCGGATGAAGGTGGCGCTTACGGGAAGGGCGAAATTATTGCTGAGCTGGATATAACTCCTGATTTATGGTTTTTTGCTTGCCATTTCCAAGGCGATCCGGTGATGCCGGGCTGCTTGGGATTAGATGCCATGTGGCAATTGATAGGCTTCTATTTGTGCTGGATGGGCGGACCTGGTAAAGGACGGGCTTTAGGGGTAGGTGAAGTTAAATTTACTGGGCAGGTTTTGCCAACCGCTAAAAAAGTGATTTACCGAGTCAATCTGAAAAGAGTAATAATGCGGAAGCTGGTTATGGGTATCGCTGATGCCACTATGGAAGTTGACGGTAAAGTAATTTACGAAGCTACCGATTTGCGGGTTGGTCTATTTACTTCTACAGAAGATTTCTAGAGGCTATTGTAATGAAAAGAGTCGTGGTAACCGGTTTAGGCATCGTTTCCAGCATCGGCAATAACCGAAATGAGGTTGTAAATTCCTTAAAAGAAGGGCGTTCTGGAATCGTTTTTGCCGATGTTTATAAAGAACTTGGCTTTCGCAGTCATGTTCATGGACCTGTCAATATAGATCAGGACGAATTTATCGACCGTAAAATAAAACGTTTTATGGGCGATGGTGCTGCATTTAATTACATTGCCATGCAACAGGCCATTGATGATGCAGGCCTTGCGGAGTCGGACGTATCAAATGTCAGGACCGGTCTGGTGATGGGATCGGGTGGGCCTTCCACTTCAAATCTCGTGGATGCGGCAGATATTTTGCGCGAAAAAGGTATCAAGAAAGTAGGGCCTTACATGGTGACCCGGACTATGTCCAGCACCAATACAGCCTGTCTGGCAACACCGTTTAAAATCAAGGGCGTCAATTATTCCATCAGTTCCGCCTGTGCAACCAGTGCTCACTGTATTGGTCATGCCATGGAGCTGATCCAGATGGGCAAGCAAGATATCGTGTTTGCCGGCGGCGGCGAAGAAGTGCACTGGACCATGTCCGTCCTGTTCGATGCGATGGGAGCTTTGTCTTCCAAGTACAACGACACGCCTGAAACGGCCTCAAGGCCTTATGATGAAACCCGTGACGGTTTCGTTATTTCCGGCGGCGGCGGTGTGCTGGTTATCGAGGAGCTGGAACATGCCAAAGCCCGCGGCGCCAGGATCTATGCCGAACTGACAGGTTACGGCGCAACATCCGATGGCTATGATATGGTTCAGCCTTCAGGCGAAGGCGCTGTGCGCTGCATGCAGCAAGCTATGCAAACCGTGCATGACAAGATCGATTATATCAATGCGCACGGCACCAGTACGCCCGTCGGCGATACCAAGGAACTGGAAGCCCTGCGTACCGTATTCGGTGCCGGTAACGTGCCGTGGGTCAGCTCAACGAAGTCTCTGACAGGTCACGCATTAGGCGCAGCCGGTGTCAATGAGGCCATTTATTCTTTATTGATGATGGAAGAAAATTTCCTGAGCGCTTCAGCCAATATCTCGCATCTGGACCCAAATGCGGAAGGCATTCCCATCGTGCGCGAGCGCCAGGACAATGTCACGCTGAATACCATCATGTCGAACAGTTTCGGCTTCGGCGGAACCAACGCAACCTTAATCTTCCAACGTTACAACGGTTAACGTATTCCATCCGGGGTTCTGATGAACCCCGGTCTTTATTTCGTTTTATTAAGTCAACATTATTCTGACCATGTCAGATCCAGATCAAAAATCCAGAACCCAATTTAATAAATTACAGAAGCGTTTGCGCCATGCTGTAGGCGATGCAATTGCCGACTACAACATGATCGAAAACGGCGACAAGATCATGGTGTGCCTGTCCGGCGGCAAGGACTCCTATACTTTATTGGATATTCTGCTCAATCTGCAGAAAACAGCGCCGGTTGAATTCGAACTGATTGCCGTTAATCTGGACCAGAAACAGCCGGGCTTCCCCGAGCATGTATTGCCGGACTATCTCGAATCCATCGGCGTTCCTTATCATATTATCGAAAGGGACACTTACAGCATCGTCAAGCGCATCATTCCCGAAGGCAGCACAACCTGCGGCCTTTGTTCACGATTGCGGCGCGGCGCCTTGTATGGTTATGCTGAAGCCAACGGCATTACCAAAATAGCTTTGGGGCACCATCGCGACGATATTCTTGAAACTTTCTTCCTGAATATTTTTTATGGAGGCAAACTGAAAGCCATGCCGCCCAAACTGCTCAGTGACGACAGGAAAAATATCGTGATCCGGCCGCTGGCCTATTGCCGCGAGAAAGATATTGAACGGTTTGCTGCATTCAAGAAGTTCCCGATCATTCCTTGCAACCTGTGCGGCTCTCAGGAGAACCTGCAGCGGCAGGCCATGAAAGTCATGCTGAAAGGCTGGGACAAACAGTTTCCGGGCCGGTTGGAAACCATCTTTACCAGCCTGCAGAACGTGGCGCCTTCGCAATTGGCCGATACGCAGTTGTTCGATTTTGCAGGACTGAAACGCGGCGAGTCTACTGGAGAGGAAGAACGGGTCATTTCATTTAATGCCGGGTTGGATATATTAGCTCAATAAAGGGCTATGGCAATCATCGTTCTTTTTACTGACTTTGGGCCGGCCGGGCCGTATACCGGGCAAATGGAAGCGGTACTGCGGCAAATGGCGCCGGCGCATCCTGTTATTGATTTGCTCAGCAATGCGCCTATTGCCAATCCTCGCGCTAGTTCTTACTTGCTGGCCGCTTTGCGGCACAGTTTCCCGGAAGGCAGCATTTTCCTGACGGTGATCGATCCCGGCGTCGGCAGTGAACGCAAAGCGGTAGTTTTGCAAGCCGACGGCCAGTATTTTGTCGGCCCCGATAATGGTCTGTTAAATACCGTCGCCGTGCACTCCCGACAGGTGCAGTGGTTTGAGATTGTCTGGCGTCCAGAGCAGTGCTCGATGAGTTTTCATGGTCGGGATTTATTTGCGCCGGTCGCGGCCAGGCTGGCCTGTGATGGCGCAGATGATTTATTGAGGCCGTTTATCAGACATGATTTGAATACCTGGCCTGTAGATTTGGCTGAAGTGATCTATTTTGATCATTACGGCAATGCCATGACCGGCTTGCGCTATCATGAAGGGCTGGCGGGCAAGTCGTTGATGGTCAACGGCATTGTTATGGAGCAGGCCGATACTTTTAGCGCTGTCGCCGAACATCAGGCTTTCTGGTATAAAAACTCCAGTGGCCTGGTTGAAATAGCCGTCAATAAAGGCAGTGCGAGGCAGCTTGGCTTTGATGTAGGCGCTGTCATTTCTTTCGGCAAATAATACACCTGCCGATATTCACTGACATTCGCTCATGATTGAATCATCTAACCGCTGGCAGTTCTGGATAGACAGGGGCGGGACCTTTACCGATATCGTGGCCCGCAGTCCTGAAGGCGGGCTTGTCAGCCGGAAACTCCTGTCCGAAAATCCGGAACGCTATCAGGATGCTGCTATACAAGGTATTCGCGAAATACTGGGTATTAAGGATGGGGCATTGCCCGGTGAAATGATAGAGGCGGTGAAAATGGGCACGACGGTAGGGACCAATGCCCTGCTGGAGCGTCATGGCGAGCCGACCGCTTTGATCATAACCCGTGGCTTCAAGGACTGTTTGCGCATCGGTTACCAGAACCGTCCCGATATTTTTGCCTTGAACATCCAGTTGCCTGAGCAGCTCTATCGAAGCGTCACAGAAATCGACGAGCGGGTTAGCGCCCAGGGCGATATTCTGGTTCCTCTCGATAAACAACACGCCAGACAGCAATTGCAGGCTGTTTACGATGCTGGTTTTCGCTCCATAGCCATCGTGCTGATGCATGCCTGGCGGTATCCGGCTCATGAGCAGTTATTGCAGGATTTGGCCGAAGAAATCGGTTTTCCGCAAATATCGGTATCGCATCAGGTCAGTCCCTTGATGAAGATTGTCGGCCGGGGCGATACGACAGTCGTTGATGCCTATCTGTCGCCGTTGCTCAGGCGCTACGTCAAACAGGTGGCCGACGGCATTAATGGCTGTCATCATAAGGCTCGATTGCTGTTCATGCAGTCGAACGGCGGTTTGACCGATGCCGCAAGTTTTCAAGGCAAAGACAGCATTCTCTCAGGGCCGGCCGGCGGCATAGTCGGCGCAGTGGCTGTTTCGGCCAGGGCCGGGTTTGACAAGATCATTGCCTTTGACATGGGGGGGACATCCACAGATGTTGCCCATTATGCCGGTGAATATGAGCGCAGTTTTGAAACGGAAGTGGCGGGCGTACGGATGCGTGCGCCAATGATGCATATTCATACCGTTGCTGCGGGCGGCGGCTCGATTCTGCATTTCGAAGCGGGACGCTATCGGGTAGGGCCCGATTCCGCCGGAGCCAATCCGGGGCCCGCTGGCTATCGTCGCGGCGGCCCTTTAACCGTTACCGACGCCAATATTTTGCTCGGCAAGCTGCCGTTATTTCCCCATGTTTTTGGCCCGGAGGGTAATCTGCCATTGGATCAGGACCGAGTCAGGCAGTTGTTCACCGAATTGGCGGACCAGATAAATGCAAAGACCGACGACAATAGAACACCCGAACAGGTTGCGGAAGGATTTTTGGCCATTGCGGTTGAAAACATGGCGGCCGCGATTAAAAAAATATCGGTACAGAAAGGCTATGATGTCTCCCAATACAGTTTATGCTGTTATGGCGCGGCCAGCGGCCAGCATGCCTGTGCGGTTGCGGATAGATTGGGCGTTCAGCGCATTCTGTTGCATCCGCTGGCCGGCGTCTTGTCGGCTTACGGCATGGGGTTGGCCGATGTCAGACTGCTGAAAGAACAGGCGCTGGAACTGCCGTGGCAGGAAACTTCGCTGGCCGATTTGCAATCGATTATAGCGGACCTTGAGCAGCGCGGCCGCCAGGAGATGCTGGCGCAGCATATCGATGCGGCTCACATTAAAGCAATCGGCCGCCTGCGCCTTCGTTTTCAAGGCACCGACACGGCTTTACCGGTCGTGTTTGCCGATAAGGAAACAATGCTCAATGCGTTCCGAAGCAAATACAGGCAGCAATTCGGTTTCGTTTATCAGGGCAAACCGCTGGTGATCGAAGCAGCTTCGGTGGAAATTATCGGCGTCAATGAACAGGTCGAAGATCGGCAGTTTTATGCGGAGCATCCGCATGATCAGCCGTTGCTCGTCACGCGCGTACTCATGCAGAATGACTTTCATCAGGCGCCGGTTTACCGCAGAGAGCAACTGCAGGCCGGCGTTCCGATACCGGGCCCCGCCATTATTATCGAGCCGACTTCGACTATCGTCATCGAGCCGGATTGGCAGGGCGAAATAACCGCTCAGCAGGATTTGATCCTGACGCGCGTACAAACCAAAGTCCGGCAGAACATTCTGGCATCATCGACACCCGATCCGGTGATGCTGGAGATATTCAACAAACTGTTCATGTCCATTGCCGAGCAGATGGGCTTTGTGCTGCAAAATACCGCGCATTCGGTCAACATCAAGGAACGATTGGATTTTTCCTGCGCCATTTTTGATGGAGAAGGGCAATTGGTTGCCAATGCGCCCCATATTCCTGTGCATCTGGGATCAATGGGTGAAAGCGTTCAGGCCTTGCTGCGGACCGAGCGCGCCACCATGCAGGAAGGCGATGTCTATCTGCTGAATTCACCCTATCATGGCGGAACGCATCTGCCTGATATTACGGTCGTGACACCGGTTTATAGAGACAACGAGCTATTGTTTTTTGTCGCTTCCCGAGGACATCATGCCGACGTCGGCGGCATCACGCCCGGCTCAATGCCCCCGCATAGCCGGGAAATAGAAGAGGAAGGCGTGCTCAGCAGCGGTATGAAGATTGTCGGCGGAGGGCATTTTCAGGAGCATCTCATTCGAAACTGGCTGTTGTCAGGAAAGTATCCTGCACGCAATCCGGAACAAAATATAGCCGATCTGCAGGCTCAGATTGCCGCCAATCAAAAAGGGCTGCAGGAACTCAAAAACATGGTCGACAGCTATTCGCTGGATACGGTCCGGGCCTACATGCAGCATGTGCAGGACAATGCCGAAGCGGCGGTGCGCCATGTCCTGAAGTCGCTATCCGGCGGACAGTTTGTTTACAGTATGGATGACGGCGCCGAAATCGCCGTAGCTATCACCGTAAATCGGAAAGCCGGAACAGCGATAATCGATTTCAGCGGCACTTCCAAACAGTCGGCAACTAACTTCAACGCGCCGTCAGCCGTTTGTAAAGCCGCCGTGCTGTATGTGTTCAGAACCTTAGTGCAGCATGACATCCCACTGAATGCGGGGTGTCTGAAACCGCTGGAACTCATTATTCCGGAAGGTTCGCTGTTAAATCCGCATTATCCTGCGGCAGTTGTCGCAGGCAACGTCGAAACCTCGCAATATATTGTCGATGCTTTATATGGCGCATTAGGCGTATTGGCAGGATCGCAAGGCACAATGAATAACCTGACTTTCGGCAATGCCCAATACCAGTACTACGAGACAATCTGCGGCGGTGCGGGAGCGGGCGCTGATTTTGACGGTTGCGATGCCGTTCATACGCATATGACCAATTCCCGCATAACCGATCCTGAAGTGCTGGAGTGGCGGTTTCCGGTTTTATTGGAAGAGTTCTCAATGAGAGCGGGCAGTGGCGGCGCCGGCAGGCATAAAGGCGGCAATGGCGTGCAGCGCAGGATCAGATTCATGGAGCCTATGACTGTCAGTGTTTTATCCAGTCACCGGTTCAAACCCACATTTGCAGTCAACGGCGCAGAACCGGGGAAATGCGGCAAAAATACCGTTATCCGGAAAAACGGCACAATAGAATGTTTACCGGGCTGTGCACAAATTGAGGCTCAAGCTGGTGATGCAATCCAAATTGAAACTCCAGGAGGAGGCGGTTATGGATGATTTTCAATTTTGAGCCGGATTTTGAGCTAAAAAGCTGACGAAAAAGGTTGCTTTTTAAAGTGGTTGGGTTAATATATACAGATCGCGGAGAGATGGCTGAGTGGTTTAAGGCAGCGGTCTTGAAAACCGTCGTGGGTTTGTAGCCCACCCAGAGTTCGAATCTCTGTCTCTCCGCCACTCATACTTTCCTTTCTAAAAATAATCACCTGGCATTCATTCAAAACCTTATCTAAGCTAAGGTGTTGCTTTGATATGGTAGTAATGCATTAATTGATTATCAAATTCTCATCTCAATATTTCTAAATTTTATTTCAATAAATTAAACATTAATTTATTGATTCTCGTCGTACAAGTTTTCATAATCCAGTAGCGCGAAATTAGTTGCAATAGCTAACGATTTGCGAAATTCATCTTCAAATTTGCGCTTGAAAGGGACGAAAGTCATTTTCGTGTGCGACAACCCACCTTCTCCCGTGACTCATGCCGATCGTTCAAGAGCTCTCGGTCGTATTTGTACTGAGAGGCTTCGGATCAACCTCATTACCGAAAAATGGCTGGGCGTCCAGCTGATGGGTGGAGAAGTGGTCAATGCCGAGAAGAACGAAGACATTGTCGAGGTGTATGGGGTTCTTGGGTACAGCAGTTGGCGCTGCAAATCTAAAATTGAGCATTGAATAACCCTGAAAGTCGCTGTTGATTTTGCTGGCAAGCCGAGAGGCACTGTTGGCGGTAGAAGACGCGTAGTCTGACCCGGCGAGCTGTATGTGATGAATTGAATCGGTTTGGAATCAAAGCCGCATGAAGCGGTCAATAATTATTGATTCGAGTGCAGCGGGTTATGGCTTAGTTATAGGGATTTGCAGTTGGCGCATAATCATGAAAAATTATCTCCCAGGCGCGATTTCATGCTTTATCTGATTCTTTTGAGTAGCCGTTTAATCAGTAATAGAACTTTGAGAGAAGCAAATGAGTTTACAAACAAAATTAATAGTAGCTGTCATAGTTGGTAGCGTAAATGGCTCGTCAATCTCAAGCCATCAATTCAGCGAGCCGACTTACATTAAGATGGCTGGTGCTGAGGCATTTGGCGTCAACACGTCAGATACACCTGAAGTCGATACGCCTGATACACCAGACGTACCTGAAGTCGATACGCCTGATACGCCAGACATACCTGAAGTCGATACACCTGATACGCCAGACGTACCTGATGTTGACATACCTGATACACCAGACGTACCTGAAGTCGATACACCTGATACACCAGACGTACCTGATGTTGACACACCTGATACACCAGATATTCCTGAAGTTGATACACCTGACGTTGATACTTCCGATTAAGCTGCCTGGTGTTTAAGCACGCCACCTTTCCATATTCGCTGGCGTATTTGACGTGCTACTGAAAAAACTCAAGGCTGGAACTATCGGAAATGGACATTGCTCCACTGATCTGCCAAAGATCAATTAATTTTTAAATTGATTCCTCAATATTGGCAGGATCGCACCGTTGCCATCCCGGTTTTTTCGTTTTTACATAGAGATATACCCCTGTATGGCGAAAAAACACATAACCAACTTAATTTTTGCTCTGTCTCGGAATGACTTGATATACATAAGATTATTGGAGCCATTCTTTAGGCGAGCCTGATATTCAATGGCGGCAGGATAATACATGGAATATATTTATTTATGTAACATCCTAAAATTCAGTTCGTTAAGCTCGCATTAAGTTTTCAAGATGAAAATATATTCAAATAATTCAGACTAAGAATAAATGAGTTATTTGAATACATGAAACGTTTATTAAATAAAACTGTTAGCACCAGTTAATTGCCACAAAAGCGCATTAAAATTGACTGTATAAAACTCTGATCTATTGTTTCTTAATAATATTGACGAGAAAAAGGTAAAGATAGGCGCTGAAAGTGGAAAATATTAAAAAATGCTTAACTTAATATATAAGTTATTTTTGTAACAATAATCTATAACAAGGAAAAAATAATATGAAAAAAGTAATAAAATTATCAATGATTTCCCTGGTTTTCAGCATGGTTACGGCTTGTGCGACTACTTCGGACGTTGAAAATTTACAGTCGCAAGTTGATGGCTTGAATTCTAAAGTATCTCAAGCGTCCGCTGATGCGGCTAACGCACAGACTGCAGCGGCTGATGCGGCTGCAAAGGCTGAAGCTGCTGAAGCCGCCGCTAATCGGGCAGCCGAATTAGCTCAAGATACCAATAACAAACTGGACAATAGGTTCAGAAGATCAATGATGAAATAAACCCTTGTCGCTGGAGCGGAAAATAGACCAGCGAGAAAACTCCTTGTTCTTTTGGAGTCAATTTCTGCCTATCTAAAGCTGTGACACGGCTTTAAAGGATTATTGATAAATATTATCAAAACTGATAGTCAATAATATGTATGTTTTTGTTTTAAATAATGATTATTTTCAGTCGGTAAAAATTGGAGACCGAAAAAGGAACTTATCGGACGCTGATTTCCATGCTTTAGATAGGTTTTTTGTATTAATCACTATCAACAACAGTTATCATGTTAAGGCACTGAAAAATAGCAGTGCTTTAAGTTTTAGAGTATTGATAGGGCTTTAATCCTTTGTAATGCTCAACCGGACAGTGCTTCAGATGAGGCGGCAGCTGTCGTAGTCAAGCTATTGCTGGCTGTCTGTCTCTTCTGTCAGAGAAAATAGAGACGCTGACTAATGCACTGATTCGGATTATAAGAATAACTGATGAGGGTAGTGAATTGATTGCAACAAGTGTTTATATTTTAACGTGTGTTTTTACAACCTATGTCTTTTATAGAGCGCGTAAAAGCTAGTTCGTTTTAGCTTGGGTTGTAAACAATATTCTACACAGTCACATATGCGGATTTTGAAAAATAGCTAAATGCGCACAATAGGCTCATAGCGTTAACAGTTTCTGCATCTGTGGCTGTGTAGATCATAACTTCCATGACTTTATTTTCAGTATTCAAGCGATACCGCTGTGCCAATTTTTGATAACCTTCCTCGGTTTAGGCGAAGCAGCTTGATATCCAGCTAAATGATCTTTCTGATTTGATCAGAAATGCCCGGGCCGTTTTTATGGGCTTCACGCCAAATGCTTTCGAAAGACATGGCGCGAAATTCGAGAGCGAACTGCAGATGGCGCGTATGCTTTGCGTTCGACTTTTTCAAGTTTTCAGGCGGTTTTTTACTCATAAAATTCTTTTTTACGATCAATGCGCCAGAGCCGCCTATCATCGGCCATCTCAAATCCGGCTCCCATCTGGCTGGAATCCTCATCAAAAACGTCATCGGCGATCACATCAGCGTGTTGATGGCGGCCGCGGCTAAATCTATCGCCATATTGCTTGTCGGCCTTTGAGGAATCCCGCGGAGATGATTCGACAATAACTATGAAATCTTTTTTCAGAATCAACTAAATCCTGTCTATTTTAGCTATCTTGAGTATTGTTTATGTTATGCTTGAGCTCCCTAAATCAGAGTAATGTAATTATGGATCAAGCAAGCCTGTCTAGTAATTACAGTTTAGGCTAACTATTGAACGAGATATAAAGAGACAATGAAGATCAAATACTATCAATTCTATCTGGGCGGCCTGATGGCAATCATGAGCGCAGGGGCAATAGCCGAGGAAAACGCGGCAATGGAAGACGCCTGTCGAAAAGCCGCCAACGAGTCCGCAAAAGGCGAAATCGTCAAAATTGAAGCGAAAAAAGTAATTGACGGCGGCGAGATTTATGAAATCGACCTTAAAGCGGCCGACGGAGCTCAATGGGAATTTAAGTGCGATAAAACCAGCGGCAAAATAATCAAGAAGGAACAGGAATTGCCGAGTGCCGATCATCCGGCTTTCGCCGCCTTGAAAAAAATCGATGAAGCCGAAGCCCGTAAGATCGCATTGACGGCATATACCGGCATAATTAACAAGGTTGCGTATGAAATTGAATCGGATGGCACCGCGGTTTACGAGATTATCATCCAAACAGGAGACGGACTTGAAATGGAAGTCGAAGTCGATGCGGCTACCGGCAAAATTATAGAAGCCGACGAAGACTCTGATTAAAATGGCCGGCCGGGTTAGGCAATAGCCATAACCCGGCGTTGCTGCCTTGACTTGCCGGGTTATGCCTATGACATACCCCATGCTTGGATGGCTTTTTGCATTTGCCGTTACTCTGCACAATGCGGAAGAGGCAATATTTTTGCCAAAATGGTCGATACGTACCGGAAGATGGCATGTTCCGGTGGGCGAGCTTGAATTCAGACTGGCTGTAGCAATGCTTACGCTTCTCGCATATGGGGTTGCATATCTCTGCTCAATACAAGGGCTACAAACAGTTGCAGCTTATGCGCCTGGTACGGCACAGCTTTATTATTCAATCTGCCTGTGTGCAGTGTATTACTGAGTGCATTACTGTATGTCGGAGTTCAGGATGGATATATCGATGTCGAAAAGCTTGCGTGGTTTGGCCCAGCGAGTACTGCAGTCATTTTGGCGAGCATACCGATACTGTTCCTGATTGGCTGAAAGTTGGCCGGTGCAGTAAAACATTCTTAATCCGAATCTGACGATATTTTCACTGTTCCCTTTAAAAACAGCCAAAGACTTTTTGAGCAATTGCTTCTCCTTGTCGGTCGTAGCTTAAATAGATTCTGTTAGATTCTGCGATCGCCCAATTTAACTTGCCGGAGGTTTCGAATGAGCATTCAAAGCGAATTACAAGCCACCATTGCCGATATGGTAGTCGAGGGTAAAGGCATCCTGGCGGCCGATGAGAGCCTGCCGACTATCGCCAAGCGTTTCAAGGCGGTCAATGTGGAATCGACCGAGGAGAACCGCCGCACTTACCGCTCGTTGTTGCTGACCACGCCAGGTTTGGGCGAATTCATCAGCGGCGTGATCCTGTTTGAAGAAACGCTGGGGCAGAAAACCGCTGACGGAAAACCTTTGCCGCAAGCAGCGGCCGAGCATGGCGTCGTGCCCGGCATCAAAGTAGACAAAGGTACGATTCCGCTGGTCAATGCGCCGGGTGATCTGGTCACGCAAGGGCTGGACGGTCTGGCTGACCGGTTGACAGGCTATAAAGAGCAGGGCGCGCGCTTCGCCAAATGGCGCGAGGTCTACCCGATTGCCGGACACAATCCGACAATGCTGGGCATAAAGACCAATGCCGAGGTGCTGGCCCGCTATGCGGCCATTTGCCAGTCGCTGGGCATCGTACCCATCGTGGAACCGGAAGTGCTGCTGGACGGCGATCATACCATCGAGCGCTGCTTTGAAGTCACGGAAGCTGTTCAGCATGCGGTCTTTCACGCCTTGCATCGACACCGCGTAGAGCTGGAACATATCATACTGAAACCGAGCATGATCCTGCCGGGCAAGGATGCGCCGAAGAAAGCCGGCCCCGGGGAAATTGCCGAAAAAACGCTGGCGCAGCTGCGCCGGACCGTACCGGCAGCCGTGCCCAGCATTAATTTCCTGTCCGGCGGCCAGACGCCTGAAGAAGCGACCGCCAACCTGAACGCCATCAACGCGATGGCCGGCAATGCGCCCTGGCAGCTGAGCTTTTCCTATGCGCGGGCGCTGCAAGACCCGGTATTAAAGACTTGGCAGGGCAAGGCTGAAAATGCACAGGCGGCGCAGCAGGCGCTTTATAAACGCGCAAAACTGAACAGCGTGGCGCGCACCGGCAGTTATACTTCTGAGATGGAAAAGGATTAGCGGCTGGCTGTCGGGCGAATTCACTTGTGCCCCTTGCGGGTATTCGCCCTCTGGGTGCTTGTGCCCTTTTGGGTGCCCGCCCTAGGCCACTGAAGTCGCCCCCACAATGGGCAGCGCACAATCAGATAAACGCCTGTTCTCAAAATCAACAACAAAATGAACATCTTATGCAGGAAGTCATAATCGTCATCAATGCCGGTTCATCGAGCATCAAGTTCGCCCTGTTCGCCGCCAACGGCAGCCAATACCCCGATATGCTGTATCGAGGGCAGGTTTCCGGTATCGGCAGCGAGGCGCGGTTTACCGTTCAGGGCGATAGCCGCTCGCTGCCGATACATGATCATCAGGAGGCTTTGCGCGTCCTGGTCGACTGGCTGGACGCGCATGACGACGACTTGAGGCTGCTGGCCGTTGGGCATCGCATCGTGCATGGCGGCAGCCGATACATTCGCCCGGCGCTGATCGATGAGGCCGTGATGGCCGACCTCGAGGCGCTGGTTCCGCTGGCGCCGCTGCATCAACCGCATAACCTGAGCGCCATCCGCGCCCTGCGGCAACTGCATCCCGGCCTGGCCCAAGTCGCCTGTTTCGACACGGCCTTTCACCACACGATACCCGAGGTCGCCCACACGTTCGCGCTGCCGAAATCCCTGTATGAAGAGGGCGTGCGCCGCTATGGCTTCCACGGTCTGTCCTACGAATACATCATCAACGTACTGCCGCAGCATTCGGAAGCCGAAGCCGGCGGGCGCGTCGTGATCGCGCATTTAGGGCAGGGCGCGAGCATGTGCGCGGTCAAGAACCGGCAAAGCATTGCCACGACGATGACGTTCA
Organism: Methylobacter sp. Wu1; assembly: GCF_036553575.1. Lineage (NCBI taxonomy): Bacteria > Pseudomonadati > Pseudomonadota > Gammaproteobacteria > Methylococcales > Methylococcaceae > Methylobacter > Methylobacter sp. Wu1. Next base: position 109,754 of record NZ_JAZHOC010000062.1, read on the forward strand.
CGCCGCTGGACGGCCTGCCCATGGGCACGCGCTGCGGTTCCATCGATCCGGCCGTCGTGCTGTATCTGCTGCGTGAGAAAAACATGACGGCCGATGCCATTTCGGATCTGCTGCATTACCGGTCCGGCCTGGCCGGCTTGTCCGGCATCAGCGGCGACATGAAAACGCTGCTCGGCAGCGGCCACGTCGATGCCGACAAGGCTGTCGACATCTTCGTCTACCATATCTGTCGCGAGCTGGGCTCTCTGGCCGCGGCCCTGGGCGGCCTCGATACGCTGATTTTTACCGCCGGCATCGGCGAACGCGCGGCCGTGATCCGCGACAAGGTCTGCAAGGGCGCCGCCTGGCTCGGCATCGACATCGACCCTGAGGCCAATCGCAACAATGCGGCGCGGATCAGCAGCGCGAGAAGCCCTGTTTCGGTCCGCGTGATTCCGACCAATGAAGAACAAATTATCGCGCATCATACCTATACCTTAACCAGCGGAGGCCATAATGAATAGCATTCAGGACCCATCGGTATTGCCCCTTTCCGAGCAGGAAGCCACGCGCATCAACGCCTACTGGCGCGCGGCCAATTATCTGTCAGTCGGGCAGATTTACCTGCTTGACAATCCACTGCTCAAAGAGCCGCTGCAACTGAAACATGTCAAGCCGAGGCTGCTGGGCCATTGGGGCACCACGCCCGGCCTGAATTTCATTTACGTGCACTTCAACCGCGTAATCAAGGCGCGCGATCTCGATGTCATTTATATCGCAGGCCCCGGCCACGGCGGGCCGGGACTGGTAGCCAATACCTATCTGGAAGGCAGCTATAGCGAGTTCTATCCCAATGTCTCCCAGGATGCCGAAGGCATGCAGCGCCTGTTCAAACAGTTCTCGTTTCCGGGCGGTATTCCCAGTCATGCCGCGCCGGAAACGCCGGGTTCCATCCATGAAGGCGGCGAACTCGGTTACTCGCTTTCCCATGCTTACGGCGCGGCATTCGATAATCCCGATTTGCTGGTATGCTGCGTGGTCGGCGACGGCGAGGCCGAAACCGGTCCGCTGGCGACCAGCTGGCATTCCAACAAGTTCCTGAATCCCGAGCGCGACGGTGCGGTGCTGCCGATACTGCATCTGAACGGCTACAAGATCGCCAATCCAAGTTTTCTGGCGCGCATCGATAATGACGAACTGTGCGCCCTGTTCACCGGCTACGGCTACAAGCCCTATTTTGTCGAGGGCGACGAACCTGAAATCATGCATCAAAAAATGGCCGCTACGCTCGATGTCGTGCTCCAGGAAATCGCCGATATCCAGAAGGACGCGCGCACCAACGGCTATTCCGGACGCCCGCGCTGGCCGATGGTGATCCTGAGAACGCCGAAAGGCTGGACCGGCCCTGAAGTGGTTGATGGCGTGCCGGTCGAGAATACCTACCGCTCGCATCAGGTCCCGCTTGCCAAGCTGGCCGAGAACCCCGCGCATTTGAAAATGCTGGAACAGTGGCTGCGCAGTTACAAGCCGGAGGAATTATTTGACGACAACGGCACGCTGATCCAGGAACTGGCGGATCTGGCCCCGAAAGGCGAGCGGCGCATGGGCGCCAATCCGCACGCCAACGGCGGCTTGCTGCTGCGGGATCTGAAAATGCCGGATTTTCGCGACTATGCCGTGGACGTGAAAAATCCCGGCACCGAGTCGGCCGAATCGGTGCGCGTGATGGGCAAATTTCTCAGGGACATCATGCGGGCCAACGAGGACCAGCGCAATTTCCGGATCATGGGGCCCGACGAGACGGCCTCGAACCGGCTCGATGCCGTGTACGAAGCCACCGACAAGGTTTTCACCGGCGAGATTATCGCCACCGATGATCATCTGTCGGATGACGGCCGGGTCATGGAAGTGCTCAGCGAGCATCAATGCCAGGGCTGGCTCGAAGGCTATCTGCTGACCGGGCGTCATGGCCTGTTCTCCTGCTACGAGGCCTTCATCCATATCGTCGATTCGATGTTCAACCAGCACGCCAAATGGCTCAAGGTCACTAAGGACATCCCGTGGCGCCGGTCCATCGCTTCGCTGAACTACCTGCTGACGTCGCACGTCTGGCGCCAGGACCACAACGGCTTCAGTCACCAGGACCCGGGCTTTATCGACCACGTCGTCAACAAGAAGGCCGAGGTCATCCGCGTCTACCTGCCGCCCGACGCCAACACCCTGCTCTGGGTGACCGACCACTGCCTGCGCAGCCGAAACCGGGTCAACGTCATCGTGGCCGGCAAGCAGCCGCAACTGCAATACCTGGATATGAGCTCGGCCATCAAGCATTGCACGACCGGCATCGGCATCTGGGAATGGGCCAGCAACGACCGCAATACTGAGGCCGATGTGGTAATGGTCTGCGCCGGCGATATTCCGACACTGGAAACGCTGGCCGCCGTATCGCTTTTACGCGAGTTTTTCCCAGAGCTCAAAATCCGCGTCGTCAATGTCGTCAACCTGATGCGTCTGCAGCCGAGATCGGAACATCCGCACGGCCTGTCGGACAAGGATTTCGATTCGCTGTTCACGGACAGCAAGCCGGTTATCTTCGCCTATCACGGCTATCCGTGGCTGATCCACCGTCTGACTTATCGCCGGACCAACCATGAGAATCTGCATGTGCGCGGCTATAAGGAAGAAGGCACGACCACGACGCCGTTCGACATGGTCGTGCTCAATGAGATGGATCGGTTCCATCTGGTTATCGACGTCATCGACCGGGTGCCGCACCTGCGCTATGTCGGCGCTCATGTGAAGCAGATCATGCGCGACAAGCTGATCGAGCATAAGGAATACATCATCGAGCACGGCGAAGACATGCCGGAGATACGCAATTGGGCCTGGCCGGTTGGATGACTGTGTAGGTCGGGTTAGCGCAGCGTAACCCGACGCATCGGAGTTGCAGATGTCGGGTTACGCTGCGCTAACCCG
>NZ_JAZHOC010000018.1:0-33219 GCF_036553575.1 Methylobacter sp. Wu1
ATTACTATCTGTCATGGCGGTGTTTTCCTCATGTTGGTGGTTGATCTGGGGAGATCTTTTTACCAACAGGTTACACCGCTTTCCTCTCTAGGTCATACACCAGAAATGACTATACCTCCGTGACGAGCCGAGTATGCCAGAATCAAAAAGACCTTCCGGATGACTGTCCGCGCATCCAATATATTGAACTGGTAAAGGGGACCTTTCATGGAGTATCACCCGACCAAATCGCATTGGTCATCTGGTTGGCATCGGAACCGGCGGCGGAAAACTACACCTATAATGCCCGCCGTTTACGGGGACGTTTTGTCAAACCCGGCGAATATGTCATCGATGAAACATCCCAAGGAAAGGAATGGATCACGGAGAATGCCAACGTGATTTGCGAATACTGGTATGTCGGTTTCGATAATGAGGCACGGAAAACTGAGATCAAACGAACGCATCTGACCTTGCAGCCCGTGTCTCGCGATGATCGTATAAACCGTCGTTTGGAGTATCCAGAACCGGAATAATTAGCCTCCTGTTGCGACCTGAAAACATCGCTCAGGGCTCACATTGTATGTCAATAGAAAATACAGACTATTCCAATGAAAGCAGGCCTTGAAGTCGGCAGCCGGGTGAGTTTCGGCATCCAGTAAGGCGGTTGCCAGAATTTCTTCGCAGCCGTTGGCAAACCGCACCCAAATCAGGCGGAAGGGGCTATTCCGTCCGGAAGCCCTTCAATGTCTAAGGTCCGAGAGGCACGGCGGGTATCGCGGCCGACGGGGCGGGTGGCGATGTGCTTCCAAAGATTGCCGACAGCAAAGGCTTGGACTCCAGGCCATAGACTGCCATCGATGAAGGCCAGGAAGTGCCGTTGCTGGCACAAGGCAAACAGCCATATGGCCGGGAAACCACGGTCTAACACCAGAAGGCCGTCAATGTTTAGGTAGTACAAGCAGGACACGCAGCGCCCGCCCAGCGGCTTCATAACCGGCCAGGGCGGCTTTCAGCATCCGCCCTGAAGCTGTGCTGTACAGCCCAGGGCGGATGCCATGACGAAAGGCTGGCCGACAAGGTCGGTCCGGACATGGAGAACTCTGGCCAATTTATGACTTATTCAACAAAACAGCCCAGCCACCTATTGCCCCTTGAAGCGGGGCAAATAACTGCTTTGCAGCCAGGCCTCGGGAATGTCGACAAAACGGTAGTTGCTCATTTGCATGCGCGTGACCTTCTTGCTGTCGATGCCGTCAATAATGAGCGTCTCGCTGGGCCTTGATTCGCCCAGGTTTTGCTGGAAATTCAGGTAATAGCCGATTTTCATCAGTTTTCCGCTGGAGGCGTAGAATTTTGCCTTGATGGGCTGGCTAGTTGCCTTATCCACCCAGTAATCGATCGCTTCGTAGGTGGCGCTGGGTGTTTTAGCGCTCAGTTTCAAGCGTACCGCGTCACGCTCCTTTTTTTCCGCATCTTTCAGCTGCTCCGGGCCTACCATGGCTACAGAATAATCCAGCGCGAAATTCGTGGACATGACATCGCCATTGGAAGCCTGCCCCAGTAACCTTTGCTGCGGCGACAAGCGTATGCTGTTGCTGGAGGCAGGGTCATAAAACCATATTTCGCTGCCGTTCTGAAGCATGAGCTTATCCCGGTCGCGCAAAGGTTCCAGGAATTGCACCAGGCTGCGGTATTGTCCTGTCTCGCTGTGTTTTTTCGAATGCACCGTTATGACCATTTTGTCGCCGGGTTTGGCGTTGGTATATTCAGTTAAGGTCAGCGTTACCGCAAATGGCTGGGCGGGATTACGGATGTTGTCGGATCTTTCCAATATCTGCTCCGCCGTCAGTTCATTCTTTCCAGTATCTGCAATCGCCGTGGAATTCAAAAAAACGATGGAACATATTATTGTGATTATTTTATTCATACTTTATACCTGCTTCTGGACTTAAACATGACGTATTGCATCAACTATATTCATACGCGCGGCGCGGCGTGCCGGCAGCAAGGAAGATAGCGCCGCGACCATAATCATCACCACCCAGATGCAAAAAATTAATGAAGGATTTTTAAAAGGAAGCACTTGCAAGGCCATGTCGGTTGCACTATTGGGAGGCGACCAGGTATAGCCGGCGCTATTGAAAACGTGCGCAATAATGATGCTTGCCGCCAGGCCTATAGTTGCGCCGACAAAACCGATGACCATTCCTTCCAACAGGAAAAGACGGCGCACGCCGCTGCGGCGCAGGCCAAGCGCGCGTAAAGAGCCAATTTCGTCAATACGTTCCATTACGCTCATGGTTAATGTATTTATGATGGTAAACAGCACGACCAGGATGATGACGATAACCATGAAGGTAAAAATCGCCATGAACATATTGATGACCTGATTAAATTCAGGATTGAATTCCGTATAGTTTTTTATCTCCAGCTTATCCCCGTTGTGGGCGAAAAGATCAGCCAGATGTGTTTGTACGGCCGCCATGTCATTGGTGTCATACAGTTGCAGAACAATTGCGCTGACTCTTTTCTGGTCGCCATAGATCAAGCGTTGCGCCTGGTGTAGATGCATGCCGACAAAGCTGTCGTCAAGCACTTTAACGCCTTGGCGCTGAGCCTCGACCGCGACCAGTGAAATGGCGTTCGGCGCACCGCTGCCGGTTGACCCCAATAAGTCGATGCTCGGTTTGTCGCTTTGACGATTGTCCACTGGCGCTATATCCTGGGCGGCAGACTCCTGAATAGCCAGGATGCCCGCATCGATTTCGGCTGGTTTTTCTTCTTTGGCGATATCCTGACAATCCGAAACCGCCAGAGCTTTGCATAGGTTAAGCATTCTCGCCATGCCGCGGCCTATGACGGCATTTTCCGGTTCCTGATCGGATAAAGGCAGCTGCACGGACGGCATATTCAGGTGATGAGCATCCCAGTCCCGCATCCTGTTATGATCGGACGGCAACAACCCGACGCCAATGAACGTTGTCGAGCTGTTCGCGGAATAATTACCGGCAATCCCTGCAAGATTCACGATAGGGGTAACGATCCGGAGTTTGTCTTTTATCGAAGCGTCATGTTTGATTTCTTCAACGAGCTTATCGTAATCGCTGATATAAAAGTCCGCCGGCCGGCTGAAGCCATACTCCAGATAGCCCTTGGGATAGATATGAAGATGCCCTTCAGCACGGACAATGCCTGTCTGCAGGCCGTAATAAATTGAAGCGATATAGCCGCCGAACATCAGTAAGGCAACCATGCCCACTATGATGGCGAATATTGTTATTGCCGAGCGGCGGCTGTTCCGCATCAGATTTCTGACGGCAATTTGAAAATCGATCATTGTTTTCTTCCCTCTTGGTTCATTTCCAGGACGCCATCTTTCACGCGGATAATCCGGTCCGAATGCTGCATTATTTGCATATCGTGCGTGGAAAAAATAAAGCTCGTTTTATAACGGGATTGCATTTCCAGCATCAGGTTTATTATTTCGTTGCTCGTGCGCGAATCAAGATTGGCGGTGGGTTCGTCCGCCAGCACCATGGCCGGCTGCTTGACCAGCGCCCTGGCGATGGCCACGCGCTGCTGCTCGCCGCCGCTCAATTGGGTCGGACGGTGATTGCGTCGATGATATAAACCGACGGCGTTGAGCATTTCCAAGGACCGCTCCTTACGCTCTGCACGGTCAACTTGATTTAAAATCAAGGGATATTCGACATTTTCATACGCGGATAACACCGACATCAGGTTGAAATTCTGAAATATATAACCTATGTGCTGGTTGCGGAAATCAGCCAGATGATTATCGCTAAGTCCTACAATGTCCCGGCCCAGGATGCTCAATTGGCCGCTGGTCGGCACATCGATGCAACCCAGCAGGTTCAATAACGTTGTCTTGCCGCTGCCGGAAGGGCCTATCACAAAAATAAATTCCTGTCGGTTGAGGGTTAAGTCGATTCGCTTCAAAGCTTCGACCTCGACCTCGCCGCGCTTATATAGCTTGCTGAGGCCTTGAAGCCTGGCAAGGGGTTGATGTTCTTCTTGCTGAATGTAAGGTTGCATGGTTTGTTCTACTTAAAAAGTTATACCTGTACTGAATGTCGCTGTCAGATCCGTGAAAAACACTGTCATCATTGCTTTGCTGGCGCCCGTCGAATTTGTCGACGCGCAATCGCATCCAGATAACCCCGCCTGATGGCGAAGATGCTTTATGCTTGTGATAAACATCAGCGTGACGTATCTCTATCCCTACCGAATCTTTTAATTATGTTCTTTTCTCATTACAGCAATCGCTTGCTATGGTAAGTTCAGTCAGGGTGCGTACCAATGAACAAATTCACATGTGCACAGTGAAATATTGCACAGGTATCCTGTTTTGAAATTGATGCGTTGATGTGGTTACAGGAAAGAAACTGTGAATGTATTCAGCCTGGAAATATTCATGAACCGGCTGCAGCAACGTTTAGATATCAGATTTTATTTTCCTTGATAGTTGGATTTTTCCCGAAAAAAGGCAAAAATCTTCTTTGTTTTATGCTCATGCTTCACTTGTTAGCGTATACCTTGAGTGGCTGATGCAATGATTTCCGAACGCGCCTGACCCGGAAGAATTCAGCACGCGTACAAGGCGAAGTGGAGCAGAACGGTTAGATTGCCGCAGATGAGCTAATTGTGTGATTTTTGCTGCTCGATGGCGGATCCGATAAAACCCGGCTGAAATCTTATGACTTATGTGGAATCATTACCAGGATGCCGGTAGTGTGCGTTGAATTTTGAGCATTTTGTCTTCAATTGCAATATAGGAGCCTTTGGTTAAGTCATGCATGATTTTATTGATCATTTCTCTGGATGAACCCACCATATTGGCTAATTCCTGCTGGCTGGGCTTGTTATGGATGACATAAACATCGCCTTCTTTTTGGGCCATTTCATAGAGCAGTTTAACGGTTCTTTCATAAACATTCGACAAGGCCAATTGTTTGACCTTTTCAGTCAGGTATCTGATTTTCTCCGATAAGGTACCTAACATATTAATCGCCACATCCGGATGCAGGGTAAGCCAATGGATAAAATCCTCTTTGGAAATAACGCCGCATACGGTTTTTTCCAGGGTTGCCACGGAAGCCGATCGGGTTTGATCACTGAGCAATGCCAATTCACCAAAATAAGTACCGGCCTCCTGTATAAGCAAGGTAATTTCCTTACCTTTTTCATCACTGCTAAAAACGCGCACTTTGCCGGAAAGAATAATATAAAGCGAGCCGGTTTCATCCTTTTCCGTGATAATGACTGCCTTTTTGGGAAATTTGATCGATTTTGCTTTTGCCGCCAATGACTCGAGTCTTTCATCGGACAGATTGGCAAGAAAATCGATTTTTTTTAGTGCCGGGAGGATTTCTTGTTGCATAGTGAATTTTTGTTATTTATACAGTGAAACCAATTGGAGAGGCATTATAGCAACGGCGCGCTGTTGAATAAATTATAAATAAGCTAACGCTCCGGTTTCTTGGATGCGGCAGGGCACAAGTGACGGCGGCTGCCTGGAATAATTGCCCTAACGTTTTTTTTCTGCCGCCTTAAGCATAAGTAACTGCATTACAGGAAATTCAGAACAAAAAGAGGCGGTAAAACTGATTATTGCTGATTATTTGGGGTTCAAAATCAGGTGATAATCTTTGTTTGATTTTGGCAGGAGTTTTACAGAGAAAGGCGCTTAATTTATTTAGTTGACCCTTTCCAAAGCCAAGCCGCCTATATTTCATATCCTCTAAAAATCATCATATAAATGCCAGATGCAGGGCCAGCATTTTGAAAAACTTAATGCGGTATCTTGCATGCCGATATCTGTAAAGTGAGCAGCCGGGTAACCGTCCGGCTTTTATTCAGCTTACAAAATTAAATTTCTTGATTTCACGCAAATATAAATATTAGTATGGTTATTTAAGTATAAATACCTAGATATTATTACTTATATATTATTTAGAAAAGCATAGAAATTTCCTCTCTGGAAAAAATAAAAAATGCATTACCTACTTGCTCTATCACTATTTTTATTTGCGCCTGTAAGTTGGTCGGAAGAAACTGTTTCCGATAATAACTGTATTGGCAAACCCTCCGCAAAACTGGTCTCCTTGCAAGGCAATGTATTTTTCGATCCTGACAACAAGGGACACTGGCAACGGGCACAGCTCAATGAAGCAATCTGCGAAGGCAGCCGGGTGCGGGTAGCGCCTTTCAGTCGAGCCTCATTAATGCTGCCCGACAGCATCATCTTGCGCCTTGACGAAGGCACTGTGCTTAGCCTGAACGGCATTAATCCCGACAAGCCTACCTTGCTGGACCTGCTGAAAGGCTTCGTCAATTTTATCAGCCGCACGCCCAGACGCCTGCAAGTCAATACGCCGATCGCCAACGCCGGCCCCGAAGGCACCGAATTCGCCCTGAGCGCCGATGACACCAAGGCCTCGCTATGGGTTTACGAAGGCAAGGTAAGATTTTTCAATGAGCAGGGCAGCATTCGCATCAATCCGGGGCAGGGCGCGCAGGCCTACCGGGGGCAGGCGCCGCAAGCTAAGATTGACATCAAGCCTCAGGATGCCGTGGCGTGGGCGCTTTACTATCCGCCTTTGCTGCCTTATCCCGATGACAAAATGGCAGTTGACGCCGGCATCCGCACAGCGATAGGCGATTTTCGTCAGGGGCGGATTGACGAGGCTTTGTCCCGGCTGGATGCCTTATCGCCTGAGCAACGGACGCCTTATTTTTACAAAATACGCGGCGCCATAAGACTCGCCGTCGGACGGGTTGAACTGGCCTTGCAGGATATCCAGACCTTGCTGGCCGACAACCCCAACGATGCCGAAGCATTGGCATTGCAATCCGTACTGGCGCTGACGCAAAACCGCAAAGATGAAGCTCATAGCCTGGCAAGCCGGGCCGTTGCCTCTGATCCCGGCTCGGCAACGGCGTATTCAGCCTTATCCTATGCCGAGCAAGGCCGCTTTGAACTGGAGAAAGCCTTGAAAGCCGCCGGACAGGCGGTGAAACTCGCGCCGCACGATGCGATGGTCTGGGCACGGAAATCAGAGCTGGAACTCGCCTTGGGCTTGCTCGCCGAAAGCGAGAAAAGCGCAGAAAAAGCGTTAGATCTGGATGCCGGCCTGGAAAGAACACAAACCGTAGCCGGATTTGCCTATTTGCGGCGCATGGATACGGATAAAGCGTTACAAACCTTTACTAAAGCCGTCCAGCTGGATTCCACCTCGCCTTTGGCGCGATTGGGCCTGGGCCTGGCTAAAATTCGCAAAAGCGATTTGAAAGAAGGGCGCCAGGATCTGGAAATCGCCGCCATGCTCGACCCTAACAATTCCTTGCTGCGCAGTTATCTGGGCAAGGGCTATTTCGAAGAAAAACGCAATGCGCTGGCCGAAGACCAGTTTACTTTGGCGAAGGAGCGCGATCCGAATGATCCCACGCCGTATTTTTACGACGCGATGAAAAAACAGACCGAGAACCGGCCGGTTGAGGCCTTGCAGGATCTGCAGCAGGCGATGGCCTTGAATGACAATCGCGCGGTGTATCGCTCCAGGGAGTTGCTGGATTCCGACCGGGCCGCACGCGGGGCCAGCCTGGCGCGTGTCTACGATGATCTGGGCTTTGAACAGCGGGGCGTGGTTGAGGCCATTACTTCGCTGCAAACCGATCCCACCAATTATTCGGCCCATCGTTTCCTGTCGGATACCTACGTCAATCAATCCAGCCGGGAAACCGCGCAGCTTAGCGAACTGCTGCAGGCCAAGCTGCTGCAGCCGATCAATATCAATCCGGTGCAGCCGCATTTATCGGTGTCGCAAAGAGGTTTGCTGAGCGCTTCGGACATGGCCAACTCATCGTTCCAGGATTTTACCCGCAATTTCGAACGCAATCGCCCGCAGCTGATTGCTTCCGGAGTGGTAGGCAACATGGGGACTTATAGCGATGAAGTTACTTTGAGCGGGCTTCTCGATAAGTTTTCTTATAGCCTGGGGCAGTACCATTATCGAACGGATGGGTTTACCAGAGCCTCTGATTCCTATAATCCGGATGAAAATCTGACTAATACCGACCAACGCCATGATATTTACGATGCATTTTTCCAGGCAGCGGTTAATGATCGCTTGAATGCCCAGTTTGAATATGTGTACAGGGACACTGAACAGGGAGATTTTCGGCAGGATCTTATTCCCGGTAATTTATATTCGGAACGAGCTAGATTGAGAGAGAATATTTATCGTGCAGGACTTAACTTAAGAGTATTTACTGATGATCATTTGCTGGCTTCGTATATTCATGCGGATTCCTTTACTCATAATGATTCATCAGGGGCTTCGCCTGAGTTTTCCGGTCAACGTGTAACAGATTTTGACAGTAGCAGTGATTTTGCTGAAGGGCAGTATCTGCGTCATAGTCAGTTCTATAACGTCATAGCCGGTTTCAGTTTCTATTCAATAAAAGAAAAAGAAAAGAATAAATTAGGAACAGATATAGCAACGAATTATGGATCTAGAGACGGCCGTAATGGAAGCAATCAGTATGCCTATCTTAATTTGAAATTGCCCCATCGAGTAACCGGAACATTTGGAGTATCAAATGAATATTCCCATGAAAAAGATCAGAAAGATAAGCTGCGGCTATATCCAAAAGTCGGTCTGATGTGGGACATCAGCGATAGAGCCAAGCTCAGACTGGCCTACTTTAGGGGAAAAAAAAGGTCTTTGGCAACGATGCAATCCATTGAACCGGCTCAGATAGCCGGTTTTAATCAATTTTTTGACGATTTTGCAGACTATTCTTTTTCATTTTATGGAGGCGCGCTGGATTTTGTTATACAGCCTACGGTATTCGCGGGAGTAGAGCTTTCTCAAAGAGACGCTTTTGATCCATTAAAAGGTACTTTATCTTCGAAAAAGGATTTGGCTGCAATTTATCTGAACTGGGCTCTGTTGGATCGATTTTCGATCTCCACGCGCTATCGGTATATATACGATAAATCTCCTGATCGACCAGCCCCTCTTGATAAGCTTTTTACTCATAGTGTTCCCTTAGAGCTCAGATATTTCGATCCTTCCGGATTTTTCGGTAAACTCACAGGAACCTATGTAAACCAGGAAACAGGGGCCTGTGAAAATCAAGAATGTATAGAAAAGCTGGAGGGCGATAGTAAAGAGTCAAGCAGTTTTTTTCTGCTTGATGCGGCAATCGGTTATCGCTTGCCAAAACGGCTGGGTATTGTGAGCCTCGAAGGTAAAAATCTATTAAATAAAAAATACCGGTTTGACGATACGAGCCGGATGGATAATGGCAATATATTTTTTAATGCCAGCGAATTTATTCCACAAAGGGCGATTTTTGGTCGTGTAGTTCTTAATTTCTAATCAATAACAAGGGGCGAGGATGTTTAAAAATAGTGGAAATACCAATTATTTTCAGCAAAATAAAAAAATGGTTTTAAGTCTTGTAGGTATTAGTCTCTTGACAGGTGCGGCTGTTACTAACAGGGTCGTTCTTTCTCAAGAGATTGCTGATGTATATAAAATACGCCCTGATGAAAAACTCAGAGTTCCGCCTCATCGAGTCGTTCCGAAAGATAAATTACTTCCGGTTAAGCCCAAGGGGGAGCCGAGGGCATTGCTGTATGGCGGGTGGATCAATGTGGGCAATATCTCGGGTTATGACGTGAAATACCGCCAATTTGCAATAGGATCAGATTACATATATCAAATTCTTGGCACATCTTCTTCAGATGGAAATCAGCTTGGATTTGCCTGTTTTTGCGCAAATAGTAATACAGTAAAAACCTGGAAAGGAGGAGTAAATAGTTCATGCGATGCAGCGAATCCAAACACTCCAGTGAAATTAGATAATCCTATTATGGGAGTTTATAGCATAGCTGGTGTTCCCATACCGGATGGCGCTTGCTGTAAAGCTGCACCCAGAGTTGGTGCAACTCTCATACCGGGTTTACCCAAATGTAGTTGAAAATTTGGAATTTCTACTACTGATTTTTTAGCTTAAATAATATTTGCATTTAACCCGGCAAAACCGAGTTAAATGGTCTATTTACTTAAATTGATTGTTTTCAATCCGTATTAATCGCGAATCAAACAAAAAGGTCCAGGCACAATGCGCCATTTCCTGCGGGCAATCACTATTGCCTTAATAACATTATTGTCAGGAAGCGGCATTGATTATCTGACCGGCCTGGAAGCATCACTGGGCCTGGATTCTTTATTCCGAATCCGGGGCCAACGCACGCCTCCTGACGAAGTTGTCGTCGTCGCGATGGACGAAACTTCTGAAGCCGTTTTAGGCGTAGGCCAGGATTTGACCCGCTGGCGTGGCTTTCATGCCCGATTAATACGCGAATTGCAACGCCAGGGCGCGGCGCTGATCGTTTTTGACCTTCAGTTTATCGTACCCCATACCGATCATGATCCGGACTTTGCTGCAGCCATGCAGGCGGCAGGCAACGTGCTGGTGACGGAATGCGTGCAGGAATTGCGGCGCGGGGACGAGGATTTTTACGGGCGCGAGGAGTGTTCGGAAAGCAATAAGAAACCTTTCGTACAGATGGATGGGGCGCAGCGGCAGCGGCTTTCCGAACGACTGGTCGCCATGCGCGTAATCGGCTCTACGCCGCTGCTGGCCAAGTCTGCATTGGATCATGCGCCGTTTTATCTGGCTAATGACGCGGAGGAGCCTGTCATTCGGGAAGGCTGGACGTTTCTCGATGCGCTTGCGGAAACCCCGACCTTACCGGTACTGGCGTGGATGTATTACCTTCAGCGCACAGGCGAATTGCAGGGCATGATCCACCCTGAATACCCTTTTTCTGTCTGGCTGACGGAACGGCGCAGGCAATGCCTGTCTGCCGCAGACGAATCCCCGATAAGCCTGCCGGAAAAATCCGCTCTGGCGCGCTTTATTGATGAGGCGATCTGCCTGGAAGACAGGCGGTACATTGATTTCTACGGCCCGGCGCAGACCTTGCGCATGGAATCGTACAGCGATGTCTATGAAGGCAAAGTCACCGACTTGTCAGGCAAAGTGGTATTTGTCGGGAAGGCCAACCGCAAGTTTTCACCGGGCCACATCGACTACTTTCAAACCCCTTTCAGCGACACGCAAAGCGGCAAGGTGGCCGGCGTAGAGATTATGGCTACGCAATTCGCCAATTTACTCGAAGGCCGCAGTATTGCATCGCCGATGCCGCCGGGATTAATGCTACTGATGTTCGGGCTGGTTGTCGGTTTGCTGCTGATCAGGTTCGCCGGGCTTTCCGGCATGGCGGTAAGTTTGCTGGCGGGCGGCGCTTATGCGGGCCTGGCTGTCTGGTGTTTCAGCCGAAGCGGCGTGTGGCTGCCGGTGGCCGTGCCGCTATTGATCCAATTGCCTTTGGCCTGGTTTATTTCATCGTTATGGGCGCGCCGGGACCTGTTGAATGAAAGAAAGCGGATTCTGGCTTTTGTCAGCCGCGTGTTTCCAAAATGGCTGCCGTTCGTCGCGGAATCGCCGGGGCAATGGCGTCCGGAACAAGGCGCGGCGGAATCAACCTCTCAACGGGATGTCGGCGGGGTATGCCTTGCCACGGATATTGAAGGCTATACGACTGTTGCGGCGAATCATACCGCCCATGAAATGTGGGAGTTATTGAATATGTATTACCAGGTGCTGGGCCGTTCGGTGAGTTCGCATGACGGGATAATCCAGGATGTGGCCGGCGATTCAATGATAGCGGTATGGATTGATTTGCCAGCCGCCGACCTGCGGCTGGCAGCCTGTCTGGCGGCGCTGGAAATGAAGCTGGCGGTTGAACAATTCAATGCGGCATCCGGCACCTGCCAGCTTCCCACGCGTATCGGCCTGCACGAAGGCGACATGACGCTTGGCAGGCTGGATGCCGGGGAAGGCAGCCATTTCCGCGCGATTGGCGATACGGTGAATATCGCTTCACGCATCCAGGGCGTAAACAAATTTCTGGGAACTCATATTTTAGCTTCCGCGGCCAGTGTTGCCGGCCTAGGCAGTGTAATCTACAGGCCGGTAGGCGGTTTTCGTCTGGTCGGACGAAATGAACCCATAGAGCTTGTGGAGATTGTGAGTAAGGCGACGAAGACCGATGTGGCTGATTACGTCAAATATGAGCAATTCGCTTCAGGGTTAAGCGCATTCCGGCAAGGCCTGTGGCAAGATGCCGTTGTCAGCTTTCAGGCATTGCTGGACAGGCATGGACAAGATGGCCCGACAAACTTTTATTTGAATCTGGCCTTAATTTACCGGGAAGATCCGCCGCAGCCATGGGACGGTGTCATTACACTGAGCGCAAAGTAAGGCATTATGGCGGCATTGTGGTCGAAAACCTGAAAATACAACTGATGTTGCGCAGCTGTAGGGTCGAATTCATTCGACTCGAGACGTTATAAAGCGATATTTCAGTGCGAATGAATTCGCACCTACAGCTGCGCAGTATCAGTCATTAAGGTGAAACAGGGCTTGGCTTATTTATCAATTTCTCTTTGCACGGTTCGCCTCGAGTGCTTTCAGCTTAAGAACCGGCTTTTGCTTTAGCGGCCGATCTTTTTAAAAACTAAGAATTTGCAAGTTATAACTGATGCTCTTGCCTCTATCATACGCCGCTTCAAATCGCATCTTCCCAGCATCCTGCAACTGTCCCATTTTCATGTTTGTTCAGTATTGCAAGAAAAAAGAACAGGTTATGGGCTACAAGCCTGGTCATCCTATTTGTTTTCAAAAGATATTAACCCCCCCTGTTGTCAAGTTTTTACGAATGCTGTAAAAGCATAAGAAAGTGACTATTACTTTCTTATTTTGGCAGCGATGAAAAGAGTGCTGAACTTCGGGTCGATCAATGTTGATCATGTCTATACTGTCGAGCATTTCGTGCGTCCCGGTGAAACCATCAGTTGCCGGAAATACCGCCGATTTGCCGGAGGCAAGGGCTTGAACCAGTCCATTGCGCTTGCCCAGGCCGGTATGTGCGTGTATCACGCCGGCAAAGTAGGCGCCGCAGACGCCTGGCTGAAAACGTTGATGGAAGACAAGGGCGTGGATACGGGATTTGTACAAACAATCGACGGCCCCAGCGGGCACGCCATCATTCAGGTGAATGCGGAGGGTGAAAACTCCATCATAATCGTCGGCGGCGCCAATCAGCTCATAAGCGAATCAGACGTGCAGGGCATCGTTGCTGATTTCGGACCGGATGATTATCTTCTCGTGCAAAACGAGGTGAATGCCGTGCCGCAGATAATCCAGGCCGCGAAAGCCAAAGGGTTGACGATCATATTTAACCCCGCTCCCATGAGTGCGCAAGTGCTCAATTATCCGCTTGAACTGGTGGACATTCTCATAATGAACGAGACTGAGGCGCAGGCCCTCACCGGAGAAAGCGAGCCGGATAGCATCGGCAAGACTCTCAGCCGGCGGTTTCCCCGAACGGCGGTTGTACTCACTTTAGGCGGCAAGGGCGCCGCCTATTTCAGTCCGAAGGCCCGGTTCTATCAGCCGGCGGAAAAAGTCCATGCCGTAGACACAACAGGAGCCGGCGATACGTTTATTGGCTTCTTTTTGGCTGAGTTCATCGAAACCAACAATCCAGAGGCCGCCCTGCAATGGGCAGTTCGCGCGGCAGCGCTATGCATCACGCGGCATGGCGCTGCCGACTCGATACCGTCCCGAAGGGAACTTGAGGTGATCCAATAACCGACGTCAGGCGATTGCAGACTCAACAAGCGGTTGATCCACGGCATCATCGTTAAATGGGGAATAAAGATTCATGAAACAGCCATGGTTATGGTGGAAAAAAGAGGATCTCAGGGCAGAGCGACAACAGTCAATCGATGAAGGCCGCGATCTAAGCCCGGCGGAACCGGAGTTCAAACGGCTTTTTGCAGGCGATGTACCCGAGGATGCGCAGTTCCAGACGGCCGGGGATAACCTGCTGGATGCCCCGTCTTTTGCAAGTGCGGTCGGATGATCACTGCATCGAGCCATCCTATGATGCTGTCGGAATGGCAGATCAATTTCAGAAAGCGATTTTAACCTACAACCGAGCCGGGAGATTTAAGCTCATGAATGCAGCAAACAAACGTATCCTCATCGTCGGCGGCGTGGCCGGCGGAGCCACCTGCGCGGCGCGTATGCGCAGGCTCTGCGAGACATGCGAGATCGTCGTGTTCGAACGAGGCCCGCATGTATCCTTTGCCAATTGCGGCCTGCCTTATTTCGTGGGCGATGTCATCGAATCGGAAGCCAAACTGCTGGTGGCCAGCCCGGAAATGTTCAAGCACCGCTTCAACATCGAAATCCATACCGAAACGGAGGTCACGCGCATCGACCGGCAAGCCCGGTTGATCGAAGTGCGCGATCTCAAAACCGGCGCCGCGCGGAAAGAACCTTATGACGCCCTGGTGCTGGCAACCGGCGCCCAGCCGGTGCGTCCGCCCCTGCCGGGCATCGACCTGCCGGGCATTTACGTGCTGCGCAATATCCCTGACAGCCGGAAGATCAAGGCCGCGGTCGCCAATGCCTCGCGCGCGCTGATCGTAGGCGGCGGTTTTATCGGCCTGGAAATGGCTGAAAATCTGGTCGGACTTGGACTTGATGTTACCCTGCTGGAATTGGCCGATCAGGTCATGCCGCCGCTGGACCCTGAAATGGCCGGCTACGCCGCCGAACGCCTGAAAGCCAATGGTGTGCATCTGAGATTGGGCGAAGCTGTCGAAGCCTTCGAACAGCTCCCCGGGCGCGGCTTGAGCGTGCGTACTTCAAAAGGCGCGACGCTAACCGCCGACCTGGTCATTCTGGGGATCGGCGTGCGGCCCGAGTCCGCGTTGGCCCGCGATGCCGGTCTGGAACTGGGCGAGCTCGGCGGCATTCGCGTCGATCCCTGCCAGCGCACCAGCGATGCCGCCATCTGGGCGGTGGGGGACGTGGTCGAAGTGAAAAACAGGATCACCGGGCAATGGCAGCTCGTCCCGCTGGCAGGACCGGCCAACCGGCAGGGACGAGTGGCGGCCACCGCCATTCTCCACCATTTTTCGTGCAGCGATGCTGAAACGCGGCCGCCTCTGGCTTTTGAGGGTGTGCTCGGAACAGCTGTCTGTGAAGCTTTCGGCCTTACCGTCGCCTGCACCGGCGTCAACGAAAAGCAGCTCAAACGCGCCGGCATGGATTTCGAAAAGGTCTACCTGCATCCGGGACACCATGCCAGTTATTTTCCGGGCGCCAGGCCGATCCACATCAAATTGCTGTTCTCCAAAGCGGACGGCAGGATTCTCGGCGCGCAAGCCGTGGGCGAGCTCGACGTGGCGAGAGTCATCGACGTCATTGCCACGGCCATGATGCAGGAATCTTCGGTATTCGATCTGGAAGACCTGGAGCTTTGCTACGCGCCCCAGTTCGGCGCCGCCAAAGATCCGGTTAACATGGCCGGCATGGTGGCCGCCAACCATCTGCGCGGCGATCTGCAACTGGCTAACTGGGATGAGCTGGCATCCACTGAGGCCCTGCTGGTGGATGTCCGCAGCGAGGCGGAGTACAGCAAAGATCACATTCCGAATTCCCAAAACATTCCCCTCGAATCCTTGCGCGACCGGCTGCACGAACTGCCCAGGGCGCGGGAAATCTGGCTGATTTGCGGTGTCGGGCAGCGGGCTTATTATGCGTATCGTCTTTTGCAGCAGAGCGGCCTGCAGGTAAAAGTGCTCTCCGGCGGCATGCAGACTCGTCAGGCCTGGAGGAAAGCCAGCGAGTGAGCGCGTTGGAAAGTGAAAAGACGGCAGTGCATCGTGCAAAAGAGAAATTCAAAAGAGCAATTGCAGTGATTAACCTTTATTGCCATAGAGCGCTGAACAGGTAGAGCTACGATTTAAAGCAAGCTTAAGCCAGCGAATGCTACCCTCTGATTACAATGTAAAAATTGACTAGGGGGAACTATGATTATGGCTAAGTTTAAACTTGATGATGGCACTGAGTATCTGGCGGAAGATTTTATTGACGGGCATTTAATTAACCCGCTTTTGCTGCGAGGATCTACTCCGACAGAATCTTTCATTCTTCGTACAGACCATGTGATGTCAGTGCATTGCCTGATGGGTGGAAGCCTCAGATGCTGGGGCGTCTTTGATACGCTCGATGAAGCCTTGAATTGCGCCAAAACGGGCCCTTCCTGGCGTAACAGATCTCATGGCGAGCGGCAAATCCGTGAAAAGGCGTCGATGATTCGCTAGCTTACTCTCATGGCCGCCTAAAGCCAGGCGGGAACAGGCAAGCTGCTCTCGATGGCAATCAACGCGGCAAAGCTCAAAAAAAAGGCCGGTATACCCGGCCTTTATTCTATTTATGACAGCCAACTATTAAGCACCAAAGTTTTACGACGTTTGCTAAAGAATCCTAACCCTGCCAATGCAGAACCAAACAACCATACTGTTGCCGGTACGGGTACTGCGCTTGGATTGGGAGGAGGCAGGGCGCCGCCGTTGATAATCAGGGATGATTTGGCGAGCGAAACGGCCCAGTTGTCGCCCAAAGTGTCTATCGCTATCTTTAATTGTAAACCGGCATTGATTTCATCAAACCAGGAGGAAGCCAGATCGAATGTGGTGAAAGACCATATGTCGCCCGCGCCGGCCAAGTTGCCCAGCAACTCCCACGACGAGCTGTCATTACTCCAACCGTAAATATTGTCTATTTCTCCCGCATCTGTATCGGCATCAAAGGCGCTGACAGATACCGCGGCGCTGTTGATGGCGTCGGCGACCGGGCTGAACTGCCAGCTCCAGTCGTCCCCTTGCCACCTGTAATACGGGCTGCTTTCTTTGCTGGCTTCATCTGGAGTCCAGTAGGTTGTGCCAGGACCAGGGTTGAAGAAGTCCAGGGTTTGGGTGGATGCAAAAGCTGCGCTTGTTAAATCCAATGATAAGGCAGCCAAAACTAATATAGTCGATAAAAGTTTCATAAAATTCACTTCCATATTGATGCAAAAGATTGTTGATAAAATAAGGAAGAATACAGCCCCTATGTTTTGTTCCTTGATCAATCAAGGAAATTCATTATCAATTTCTTAGAAAAGGTCAGTCATCACCCATATGGGTGATGGCAACCAAAATTTCTCAAATTTTTCGCGGCCGGTTGTGAATTTTCCGGATGCGAGTCAACAAGAAGATCAAACGGATCAATCTACCCTGGCTCACCAGGCGCCTGGTTTATTGTCTGGTGTTATGCGCGAATCGATCTATCAGCTGTTTTAGTATTACTGCGGCCGTCATCATAAATTAGCCATGAGCCCTGATTGGCCTCGATAGAGTTTAGCTCTGGGAAATAGCCTCCAAAGAGTCCAAAACAGCCCTAATGGACATTTAAAGTTAGGACTTACGCAAGCCTGTGGGGGCGACTTCGCCTAGAGCGCCTACTGTTGGCAGTCGCCTTTTTCTGAATGGGCGACTCAAGTCGCCCCACAGGTTTTAAAACCGCTTGTTTCAGCAGTTGAACAGGCAAACTGCGTAAGTCCTGAAAGTGTTTCATTAAGGCTGTTCATTTTGACTATGCCGATACGAAACCGTGATCATTTAAAACGTTTCAATATTTCAATAATTGTTGTAGTATTGATTTATGGATAAAACTACTGCCACTTCGATTTTCGAATCTCTCTCATCCGGCGTGCGTCTGGATGTGTACCGGTTATTGGTAAAACACGGCCCCAATGGATTGGTGGCGGGTGAAATCGCCACGGCATTGAGTCTGCCGCCCACGAACCTGTCCTTTCATTTAAAGGCCATGACCCATGCTCAATTGCTGCATGTGGCCCAGGAAGGCCGTTTCCAGCGCTACCGGGCCAACCTGGCGCTGATGCAGGAGCTGATCGCCTATCTGACCGAGGAGTGCTGCGCCGGGCATCCCGAACAGTGCTTCGATCAAGCGCCGGCATCCGGTTGCTGCGATTCAAGTTCACCGATTTCATTAACCCAGACGGAATCCATTCCATGAATGTGTTGTTTCTTTGCACCGGCAATTCCTGCCGCTCCATTCTCGGCGAAGCCACCTTCAACCATTTGGCCCCGGCAGGCTGGCGAGCCATGAGCGCCGGCAGCAAGCCCACCGGGCAGGTCCATCTGCGCTCGCTGGCGCTGTTGAACCGCGAGGGTATTTCGACCGAAGGCCTGCACAGCAAGTCGTGGGACAACCTGCCGCAGACGCCGGATATTGTCATCACCGTATGCGCGAGCGCGGCAGGCGAAACCTGCCCGGCTTATCTGGGCCCAGTCCTGCGCACGCATTGGGGTGTCGAAGACCCGGCCCATGCGGCCGGCAGCGACGAGGAAGTCGATACGGCTTTTATGACCGCCTACCGCATCCTGCGTCATCGCATCGAAACCTTGCTGGCTTTGCCGCTGGCAGAACTGGAAAACGACCCGGCGCGCCTGAAGGCAGAGTTGGATCGTATCGGCAACCTGTTTCCTTAAGTTTTAAGAGGGCCAACGTGTCTGACTTATTGAATGATTTACCGAATATCGAGCGTGAACTGTTCCGAGTTCCGGACCTGAACCAACTCCAGCCAGCGACTCCTTCCACGCACGCCCCGCGTTTCCTGCTGTTGTACGGCTCTCTGCGCGAGCGCTCTTTCAGCCGTTTGCTGGCCGAAGAAGCCGGCCGGCTGCTCCGGGCCATGGGCGGCGAGGTGAAGATCTTCAACCCCAGCGGCCTGCCGCTGCCTGACGATGCGCCCGAAACGCATCCCAAGGTAGTGGAACTGCGGGAACTGACCCAATGGGCCGAAGGCATGGTCTGGTGCTCGCCGGAACGCCATGGCGCCATGACCGGCATCATGAAGACGCAGATCGACTGGATTCCGCTGTCTATAGGCGCCATTCGTCCCACCCAGGGCAAGACCCTGGCGCTGATGCAGGTATGCGGCGGCTCGCAGTCCTTCAATGCCGTCAACCAGATGCGCGTCCTGGGCCGCTGGATGCGCATGCTGACCATCCCCAATCAGTCGTCCGTCGCCAAAGCCTATCTGGAATTTGACGACAACAACCGGATGAAGCCGTCGGCTTATTATGACCGGGTGGTGGACGTGATGGAGGAACTGTTCAAGTTCACGCTGCTGACCCGGGATGTGGCGCCTTATCTGGTGGACCGCTACAGCGAGCGCAAGGAGAGCGCCGAAGCACTGTCCCGGCGGGTTAATCAGGCCACTATCTGATGAGGCAGGGATGCCGAGAAATTGATTCGGTCTTTATGATGGCTTGCTGCAGCAGTCAGTCAAACGGCTATCGTTCCGCTCATATAAACTGAGGATCACCTTTCATGAACACACAAGATCTTCCTACCTCAAGGCGGCCTCCTGATCGTCCTGACAGCGGACCAACCCATGTGGCTCCCAAGCGTTTGGGATTCATGGCCCGGTTTCTGACGCTGTGGATTTTCATGGCCATGGCGGCCGGCGTGGCCGTAGGCAATTTCGTCCCCGAGGTCACGACCTGGCTGACCCGCTTTCAGGTCGGGACGACTTCCATGCCGATCGCCATCGGTCTCATCCTGATGATGTATCCGCCGTTGGCCAAGGTCCGCTATGAGGAACTGCCCTTGGTCTTCAAAGACCTGAAGGTGCTGTCGCTTTCGCTGATCCAGAACTGGGTGATCGGCCCCCTGCTGATGTTCGTGCTGGCGATCATTTTCCTGCGGGACTATCCCAGCTATATGGTGGGACTGATCATTATCGGCCTGGCCCGCTGCATTGCCATGGTGCTGGTCTGGAACGATCTGGCTGAGGGCGATACCGAATATTGCGCCGGGCTGGTGGCCTTCAACTCCATTTTCCAGATGCTGTTCTTTTCCGTCTATGCCTATCTTTTCGTGACCCTGCTGCCCGACTGGCTGGGCATCGCGTCCGGGCTGGAAGTGAAAATCACCATGCTGGAGGTGGCTGAAAGTGTGCTCATTTATTTGGGCATCCCTTTCTTCGGCGGCATGCTGACCCGGTTTATCCTGGTGGGGCAAAAAGGCCGGGCGTGGTATGAGGAAAAGTTTATCCCGAAAATCAGCCTGATTACTCTGATCGCCTTGCTGTTCACGATTCTGGTCATGTTTTCCCTGAAAGGCGAATACATCGTGCAGTTGCCGCTGGATGTGCTGCGCATCGCCGTTCCGCTGGTGATCTATTTCATCATCATGTTTCTGGTCACGTTTTATATGTCCGCCAAGGCCGGCGCCGGTTATCGCATCAGCGCCACGCTGTCGTTCACGGCGGCCAGCAATAACTTCGAGCTGGCGATCGCCGTGGCGGTGGCGGTGTTCGGGCTGCAGTCAGGCGAAGCCTTCGCGGCGGTGATAGGGCCGCTGGTGGAGGTGCCGGTGCTGATCGGGCTGGTCAACGTGGCCCTTTACTTCAGGAAAAAGTACTTCATGCCTGCCCGGTAATGACCGTACAGGCAGACGGTGGGGAAACCGCAGGCCCGGGATAGGGTAAACTTATCCCTAAGCGCTACCTCAATAATTACACCATCGACTATTTAACAGCGAGACAGCCATGAATGAACTTGAAGCCGCCAAAGCCAAAGCGGCCATGACCTACAACGCAGCAGCCGACTATTTCGACCACCCGGTCAGTTCCTTCTGGCACGGCTTTGGCCGGCAGACCATCGAGCGCATCAGCTTGCGGCCGGGAGAGCGGGTGCTGGATGTCTGCTCCGGCAGCGGCGGCTCCGCACTGCCTGCGGCCGAGCTGGTTGGACCCGGCGGCCAGGTGGTGGCGTCTGATCTTGCTGAACGTTTGATTGCTCTGGCTGAGGCTAAGGCGCAGGCCAGAGGCCTGGAAAACATCGAGTTCAGGGTTGCCGATATGCTGGATCTGGGCTATCCGGATGCCAGTTTCGATGCGGTCGTGTGCGTGTTCGGCATCTTCTTCGTGCCGGATATGGCGGCGGCGGTCAAAGAGTTATGGCGCATGGTGAAGCCCGGCGGCCGTCTGGCCATCACGACTTGGGGGCCCGACCTGTTCGAGCCGGCCAACAGCGCCTTCTGGGACGCCATTGCCGATGTACGCCCGGACCTGCAGCGAAGCTTCAATCCCTGGGAGCGCATTTCAGAGCCGTCCGGACTGCGCGAGATGCTCGCCGAGGCCGGCGTATGTACTGATAACATTGTGGCAGAAACCGGCGCGCATCCGTTGAATACGCCGGAGGACTGGTGGCTGATTGCCATGGGCAGCGGCTATCGAGGCACGCTGGCGCAACTCGATGTGGAAGCTTTAACTTATGTGCACGAAAAAAATCTGGCACATCTGGATGCACATCAGGTGAAGGCTATAGCCACGAACGTCATTTACGCAGTGGCTACCAAGTAAGAGGTCTTGCAGGTCTGACTTTGTCGATTACAAAGGCTCTGAAGCCGAGAATTTTGAGCGCATTTAATCCGAGCGCATAGTCATGAAATGCAAGTCCATACGGATAAATGCTGCAGCGGTTTGCCAGTGATTGGCAGCGGACTGTCATGGGCTGAAACGGCCAGGGTGAAACAGGCTTAAGCCGCACGCGGGACATTCCGGTTGCCAGCTAATGACGGGCGGCGGCGATCCCGCCACCCGTCATTATCAGGCTGTAAACGCGTACTCTCTCACCATGCTACTCGGTGTCGGAATCCGGTGAGCATACGCTGCCGGATACCTCCTTTTTCCGTTTCGGGCGCGCGCTTGGCTCGGTATCGAAGCCTTCCGCTTGCAGGCGCCAAAGTGTCTCGAACACGCCGCCGCTCTGGCGCAGCTCATGAGGAGACCCGCTTTCGACGATGTGCCCCTGATGCAGCACGATGATGCGGTCGAAGCCGGACAGCGTCGACAGCCGGTGCGCCACGGCCAGTACCGTGCGGCCTTGCATCAGCTCGCTCAAGGCGGCCTGGATCTCCGCTTCGGAATGGGTATCAAGCGCCGAAGTGGCCTCGTCGAGAATCAGGATCGGCGCATCCTTCAGGAACGCCCGTGCGATCCCCAAGCGCTGGCGCTGGCCGCCGGAAAGCATCACGCCGCGCTCGCCGACCACGGTCTGGTAGCCGTGCGGCAGTTCGCGGATGAACTCATCACAGAAGGCGTGCCGCGCCGCTTCGTAGACTTCTTCATCGCTCGCCTCGGGACGACCATAGCGGATATTCTCGAGGATGCTGCGGTTAAACAGCGCAGTCTCCTGCGGCACCACGGCGATTTGCTTGCGCAGACTGTCCTGGCTGACGCTGCGGATATCCTGTCCATCGATCAGAACACGCCCGCCCTGCACATCGTCAAGACGCTGGACCAGGCTGATCAGGGTGGATTTGCCGGCACCGGATGAGCCGACGATGCCAACCTTTTGTCCGGCCGGGATATGCAGGTTGAAGTCTTTAAACACCTCGCGGCGGCCCTGATAGACGAAGCGGATATTCTCAAAGTCGATGCTGCCTTGGGTCAGGACCAGCTGAGGCTCGGGATCGTCCAGATCATGAGGCGGGCTAATGATACGCAGGGTATCGGCGATCGCGCCGATCTTCTGCGTGCTGTCCACCAGTGCCAAAGCCAGATCCCGTGAGCCATGCAGGATTCGAAACGTCAGCGTGCTGACCATGACCACATCGCCGGTCGTAACGGCGCCAGCCAGCCACAGATTGATGGCCCACACCAGCATCCCGCCGGCCATCAGCGACAGGCAGACATCATGGATCACCCGGGCCAGCTCCACATGCATCCAGCTGCGCAGATGGGCGCGCGCTTCCTTACCAAAAAGCTGAGCCAGGCGTTCGCTTTCACGGTTGCGCGCCGAAAAGGCTTTGATGGTCCAGACGTTGGACACGGCATCCACCACTTCACCACCGACCTTCGAAACCTGAGTGGCAAAGTGCTGATGTTTGGTTCGGCCACGGATGCCGAGACCCGTGATCAACGCGGAAACCGCGATCGCGAAGCCGACCAGCGTCAACGCCATGCGTTGATCCACGCTCAACAGCACCACCATCGCGCCGAAGAAATCGACGATAGGCGGCATAATCCTCCAGATCAGCCCGCCATAGATCGATTCGACCGCACCGGAGACCGCGGTGATTCGGTTGCCCAGCGAACCGGTCGGCAGCTGCTGGAAATAGCGCATCGAGTGGCCGGTCAGGTATTTGAACAAGTCAATGCGCATGTCTACGCAGCTGGCCAGTATCGTACGGGAGCCGAGCCAGCCGCTAAGGCGCAAAAGGGTGTTCTCGATGACGATCAGGCTGATCAACAGCCCCAAGGCGAACCAGACAGTGGTATGGGCTCGGCCGTCGCCGGACATGGCATCGACCAGCAGCTTCATGCCGTACTGTACGGCAATCGCGCTGCTTGCAGCGCCAAAAATGATGACCATCAGGCCGCCGAAATGCCAGGGCCGCATGCGGATATAGTGCCAGAGAAAGGCCAGCGGCTTGCTGGGCAGCAGTTTAACTTTCGAATGAGGGTTTTGCATAAGGAGGGAACAAACTTCTTTGCGGGGATTTTAAAAATGACAAAGCCGCACTGCTGTAGCTTCAGCTTGTCGGCCAAATTGGCGCGATCGTCTTGCCAGTCATGATGCGCAAGGCTGAAATGCTGATTCGAAGGATACAGTCGGCATCGTTAGAATACCTCAGCTAGATTAACGTACGCTTAGCTCATAGTGATGGGATCGATGCCGGGAAAAGAGCCGGTTCTGTCGCGTTAGCAGAGTATTTCAGCTGGCAACGTATTAGTCACCCCGCATGTCGATCTGTTATTCGTCGATTTTCAGAGACAGGCCCGTCTTCGCCTGAACGGCAACGCTTTCATCCAGGAAGACAATCCCTTGCTCAAGCACTGGCCGGAAGCCGAACTGGTGCTGCGGGTCAAAGTGCGGGAAATGTTCCCGGACTGTCCGCGTTATATCCACCAGGACTTACGCAGTTTGCCTGTTCAGCTGCTGAAACAAGCGGTTTTAAAACCTGTGGGGCGACTTGAGTCGCCCATTCAGAAAAAGGCGACTGCCAACATTAGGCGCTCTAGGCGAAGTCGCCCCCACAGGCTTGCGTAAGTCCTATCCACAAAATGGAATTGATCGAGAAATCGGCTTGTGCCCAAGGCCCAGTGTGAAACGCCCGTGCCGGCCTGGAAGCGTCTGGAGGCTGTGGCCGATGTGCTGCCGCCTCGTGATGCGCATCTGGCCGGAAGCGAACAGGATGACGCAGCCGCATTGAACAGAAGCTGAGAAGCTGCTGACAGAGGGCGGCAGTTTCAGATGATTGCGCCATCTATTGGCTCCGGCTGTAAAAGATCCGGTAGAGATGGCGCAGTAATGATACCCCCCGTCAGCCTGTTTTACAGGCCCAGGTCGCTCAGTCCGGGATGATCATCGGGGCGTCTGCCCAGCGGCCAGAAGAACTTACGCTCGGACTCCTTGATGGGCAGATCGTTAATGCTGGCGTAGCGGCGCATCATGAAGCCGTGTTCGTTGAATTCCCAGTTCTCATTGCCGTAGCTGCGGAACCACTGCCCGGAGTCGTCATGCCACTCGTAGGCAAAACGCACGGCAATGCGATTGCCGGTACAGGCCCATAATTCCTTGATCAACCGGTAATCCAGTTCCCTGGCCCATTTGCGCGACAGGAACTGGCGAATTTCCTCATGCCCGGCCGGAAATTCGGCGCGATTGCGCCAACGCGAGTCTTCCGTGTAGACAAGCACTACACGGTCCGGATCGCGGGTGTTCCAGGCATCCTCAGCCATGCGCACCTTTTGGGCGGCGGTTTCAGGCGTAAAAGGGGGAAGCGGCGGTTTGTTTTCCATATCTGATCTCCGGCAGTGGTTAGCGATAGAAGTAGACAAGTCTGTCTACCGCCAAGAATGTTACCCTTTGTAGACAGTTCTGTCTGCAATACAGGCATGCAATTGAATAGAGCCTAGCTGTGTGACAACGCTTCTTGGCAGGCTAAATTAAAATGGCTACAGATCGAATGAAATAATCAGCGATATTTTTCCGAATAAGCGTGGAAGCCAGGCAAAGTTGTATAACCGAATCTTCGATGATATTGTAAGGCAGCAGTTTTTGACTCCCTTCACAATGACATCCGGATTACCAGATTCGACTTATTCATGGTGATGACGGCTGCGGTTTATTGACGGCATTGTAGATGGGGCGCACATCTATCTACTTTCGGAGACCCGCATGCGTTACATTGATCCCAATCAGGCTGGCAGCAAAGTCCATTTCAAATCCCGCTACGACAATTACATCGGCGGCGCCTGGGTAGCGCCCGTCAACGGGCTTTATTTCGAGAACCCGAGCCCGATCAACGGAAAGACCTTCTGCGAAGTTGCCCGCTCATCGGCTGAGGATATCGAAAAAGCGCTGGATGCCGCCCATGCTGCGAAAGACGCCTGGGGCCGCACGGCTCCCGCAGACCGTTCAAATATCCTGCTGAAAATCGCCGACCGCATGGAAGCCAACCTGGAAATGCTGGCTGTGGCGGAGACCTGGGACAACGGCAAGCCGGTCCGTGAAACCCTGGCCGCCGATATTCCGTTGGCGGTCGACCATTTCCGCTATTTCGCCTCCTGCATTCGCGCCCAGGAAGGCGCATTGAGTGAAATAGACCATGACACCATTGCCTACCATTTCCACGAGCCTCTGGGCGTGGTCGGGCAGATCATCCCGTGGAACTTCCCCATCCTGATGGCCGCCTGGAAACTTGCGCCGGCGCTGGTCGCGGGCAATTGCGTCGTGCTTAAGCCGGCAGAACAGACTCCGGCCAGCATCATGGTGCTGATGGAGTTGATCGGCGATTTGCTGCCGCCCGGCGTGTTGAATGTGGTGAACGGTTTCGGCGTGGAAGCCGGCAAGCCCTTGGCCAAAAATAAGCGCATCGCCAAGATTGCCTTCACCGGCGAGACCACCACCGGCCGCCTGATCATGCAATACGCCTCGGAAAACCTTATTCCGGTGACGCTGGAGCTGGGCGGCAAATCGCCCAACATCTTTTTCGAGGACGTGCTGGCCCATGATGACGATTTTGCCGACAAGGCGCTGGAAGGCTTCGCGATGTTTGCGCTCAACCAGGGCGAAGTCTGCACCTGTCCGTCCCGGGCGCTGATACAGGCATCGATCTATGACGACTTTATGGCGCGGGCCGTCGCTCGCCTGCAGCACATCCGGCGCGGCCATCCTCTGGATACCGACACCATGATCGGCGCCCAGGCTTCCAACGACCAGCTGGAGAAAATCCTCGCCTACATCGACATCGGCCGGCAGGAGGGCGCCGAACTGCTCGCCGGAGGCAAACGTTGCGAACTGGAAGGCGAGCTGGCCGGCGGCTATTATGTCGAGCCGACCATCTTCGCCGGCAACAACCGGATGCGGATTTTCCAGGAAGAAATCTTCGGACCTGTCGTTTCGGTGACCTCGTTCAAGGACCAGGCCGAAGCGCTGGCAATCGCCAACGAAACCTTGTACGGGCTCGGCGCAGGCGTCTGGAGCCGGGACATCAACACCGCCTATCATATGGGGCGCGGCATTCAGGCTGGAAGGGTCTGGACTAATTGTTATCACCTTTATCCGGCCCATGCGACTTTCGGCGGCTACAAGCAGTCGGGCATCGGGCGGGAGAATCACAAAATGATGCTCGAGCATTACCAGCATACCAAGAACCTGCTGGTGAGCTATAGCCCGAAAGCGCTGGGATTTTTCTGAAGGTTGGCCGATGAGCGTGTCCCGCGTTTCCTGCACCCCGGCCGCTGCCGAGCTGATCGACAAACTCAAGCGGTTGCACGGCTGCGAACTGTTGTTCCATCAGTCGGGCGGCTGCTGCGACGGCAGCGCGCCCATGTGTTATCCGCAAGACGAATTCCGGGTCGGTGATTCTGACGTGAAGCTGGGCGAGATTGAAGGCTGTCCTTTCTACATGGGCGCCGATCAATTCGAGTACTGGCGACACACCCATCTGATCATCGACGTGGTGCCCGGCAGGGGCAGCGGTTTCTCGCTGGAAGCGCCCGAAGGCGTGCGGTTTATCACTCGCTCGAGATTGCTGGCCAGGGAAGAAGAAGCGGATCTTGATCGCTAACATGATCCACGGATCATTTCAAATGCGCGTGTAGGTGCGAATTCATTCGCACTGCATAGCTCACAGTACACGGGCGTTTGTTCCGAGTCGAATGAATTCGACCCTACAGATCAGCCTGTGTAGGCTGGGTTGGAGCTTTAGCGGAAACCCGGCATGGGCGGCCGGAATGCTGGGTTTACCAACCCAGCCAACCATTTCTCCGCCCCTCCGCGAGTGCAGAGACGGCGGTTATTCAGCTATACGGCGCAATACTTTATATCAGCACTGCACCGTATAAGGTCAGGCCTAGGTCTGATCCACCACTGTCACGCAAAGATTGGTCGGTTTTTTATTGGCGTCCAGTATCGGTTTCAGCGTGAATGAGACGACCGATTCCACGCCTGCATCGCCCAGATCGCTGACGGGCACTTTTTCGACAGAGATCTTATTGTCTTCGGTTTTCCATTTGTAATCAGCGTCGAAAGCCGTGTTCTTGCCGGAATTTTCCAGGTCTACTTCAAAATTGGCGCCGGAACAGGCGCCGGTCGGTTTTTTCAGATCCAGAACATGGGCGTGAAATCCGGAAGGCATGGCTTCATGGGAGCTGTCATCGATAGGCAAATGAGTGACCAGCACCAGCACGTTGTTGCCGCCGTCGGTCAATACCGCATAGCCGAAGGCGCCGGATTTGCCGTCAGTGGGTATGTCCTGATTGGTTTTGATTTCCACTTCCAGCGTTTTCTTGTCGGCTTTGCCTTCCCACTCCACTTCCACTTCCTTGAGCGTCAGATAGCCGGCCGCCTGGGCCAGAACCATGCCGCTGGTCAGTGTCAGGCCAACAGCCGATGCAAGTAACGATTTTTTGCAAATGAATTTCATAGTCAGTCTCCATCAAAAAAGTATTGATTCGATACTATTTATACATTGCATTGATGAGATAAAGCAAGTTCGGATTTCATTCATTACATATGATTCGTGTCCTTGAAAGCCA
Organism: Methylobacter sp. Wu1; assembly: GCF_036553575.1. NCBI lineage: Bacteria > Pseudomonadati > Pseudomonadota > Gammaproteobacteria > Methylococcales > Methylococcaceae > Methylobacter > Methylobacter sp. Wu1. The sequence goes on from NZ_JAZHOC010000018.1 coordinate 28,067, forward strand.
TGTAGTTCCGTAATCCATGAACTCTGATGATTCCATTGAGTCTTTAAAGTCTAATCCGTGCATGAAAATCGGGTATCTCAAGCTTCAGGTTAAGCCTTGGATCAGAGAGAGGGTATTTCTATGCAGCATATCTTGAAATGGATCGGAATCATTTTGCTCGTGCTGATCGCGGCTGTCGCGCTGTTCCTGGCTTTCTTCGACTGGAACAAGCTGCGCGGGCCAATCTCATCCCAGATCAGCAGTAAGCTGGACCGGCGCTTCGAGATCAAGGGCGATCTTGATGTCGATATGGCCTGGACACCCCACATTACAACCTGGACACCACGCATTACGGTCAACGAAATGGAATTGGCCAATGCAGATTGGGGCAGCAAGCCGGAAATGCTGACGCTGGACCGCCTCCAATTCAGCGTCAGGCTGTGGGACTTGTTGAAAGGCGATGTCGTGCTGCCGGAAATTCATCTATCCAAGCTGAATGCCCAGTTGGAAAAGAGCGCCAAAGGCAAGGGCAACTGGGAGTTTAAAACCGACAAGAAGGACGAAACCGACCGCACCGAGATTCCCAAAATTAACCAGCTGACGCTCAAGGACAGCAAACTTGTCTATCGCGATCCAACTACGGACACGGAACTGAATTTGACCGCATCGGCCGCCGGGGCGGCGAAAGAGCAGGGCGTCAACTTGCAGGGCAAGGGGCGTTTCCAGGGCGAGCGCTTCACGTTGAAGGTACAAGGCGGTTCCCTGCTGGAGTTATGGGAAAAGACCAAACCCTATCCCGTCGATCTGAAAATGGCTGCCGGCGATACCTGGGTGGCGGTCGAAGGTACATTCGCCGATCCGGTACAATTGCAGGAGCCCAAGCTTACACTTGACCTGCGGGGCGACAGCCTTGCCAAGCTGGCGCCTTTTATCGGCGTGCCTCTGGCCGAGACGCCGCCTTATAAGTTCAGCGGCCATGTGACGCGCTCCGGCGAGCGCTGGGTCATACACGATCTGAAAGGAAACATGGGCAGCAGCGATATGGCCGGCAATGTTGAATACAGCTCGCCTGAAGATCGCCCTTTTCTGAAGGCCGACATCAAGTCCAAGCGGCTCGACTTCAAGGATCTTGTCGGTTTCATAGGCGCTGACCCGACGCCGGAAGAAGGCAAGAAGAATCCACGCATTTTCCCCGACAAACCCTACAATCCGGAAGCCATGCGTTCCGCCGATGCGGATGTGAATTTCTATAGCGACAACATCATCACGCCCAATCTGCCGTTTGACGAATTTAAGACGCATATGAAAATGGACCACGGCATGTTAACGCTGGACCCTTTGAATTTTCGCATCGATATCGGCCAGATTGCCTCCACCATCCAGCTCGATGCGAGCAAGGACCTTATCGCCACGAAGGCCGACGTCAATATCCGCAAGGTGCCGCTCAAACGCCTGTTGGCCGATACGCAATTTAAAGAAGAAAGCGACGGCATGTTCTTCGGCCAGATCAACCTGGATACGACCGGCAACTCGGTGGCCGATATGCTCGGCCACGGAAACGGCGATGTTCTGCTACTGATGGAGCAAGGTCACGTCAGCAGGCTGTTGGTAGAATTGCTTGGTCTTGATGTGGCGAAATCGCTGGGCTTGCTGCTGACCAATGATAAAAGCACCCGCGTACGCTGCATCATCGGCAGCTTCAATGTCAATCAAGGCATCATGAAGACTTCGCCGTTTGTGATTGATACTGCCGATGCAAATATCACTATCGCAGGCCAGGTCGATCTGGGCAAAGAGACCGCTGACTTGCAGATCATTGCCCATCCCAAAGATGTTAGTTTAAGCGCAAATGCGCCATTGAATGTCAAAGGGCCGTTCAAGTCTCCGTCAGTGAAGCCGGACACGACCACTCTGGCCGCCAAGGGCGCGGCTTCGGTCGCTTTAGGCGCGCTGCTGACGCCGGCCGCCGCCATTATTCCGTGGATCGATTTGGGATTAGGCAAAGACAGCGCCTGCCATGCCATGATTGACGAGGCTAAAGCGGAGAGTGCCGAGACAGCACGGAAAATACAGCAAAGCAGGCCCGGCAAAGCGCCGCTGAAAGGGAAAGGCAAATAGGACGTCTGTTAGCGCGCCAAGCGGGGGCTATGGCGTCGATAAAATTCGCGCAGATACCTGACGACTTCATCGGGCCTGTCCAGCGGCAGGAAATGCCCGCCGCGCTCGACTGTCGCCATCTCGGCTCCAGGCACAAGCCGGCGATCCTGCTCCCGCTCATCGGGTCTCGTCCAGTCCTGGCTGCCCCAGAGGAAGAGCGCCGGAACCCTGATGCGGGCATAATCATTGGCCGCTGTCTGCCAGCTTCCGGCATTTCGAAGCAGGCTGATGAACGCCCGGTAATGGTTTTTCCGGTTGCCCGTCAAATACATCTCTTTCAGCAGCTGCGGCGGGATGCTGTGCGGATCGGACACGCCGCCTTCGAGTATGTTCTTCATGATAAAAAAATTCCGAAGGCGCATTACCGTCTCGCCGAGAACAGGCATACCGGCCGCCATTACCACCAGCCGGGCCAATAATGAGCTGCGCGCCATGCCCCGGCCCTGCGGGGAGAGCCCAATGCCGGTTTATCAACTCAGCCTATCCCGCTGAAAGCTGCGGTGTTCAACGCGGCAAATGGGATAAAATCGTCCGTGCGTAACATCAGTTAACAATAGCGTTAAAAATAGGGTTAAGTTCTAATAAACTTTATCCCTGATTTTTTAGCTTTTTCAGAAAAACACATAACCATCGAGGTTCCATGAAACAATTTTTGATCACCCTTGTCCTGATCGCTTTATTAGGTCTTTTGGCATATACCAACCCGAACCTTGACAACTACGATCAATTCATCAGCCAGCGGATCACCGAACAAGCAAGAAAAGAAAAGGACCCTGTCATTGGCGCGATTAATTCTTTGTTCGGCGGTTTCGCCGCCAACCTGATGACCAAACAGACGGTGCGGAAGGATTATGTTTTTTTCAGCACTTATGACACGACGATTGGCGATAAACATATGCGGGCGATTGGGGTGCTGAATAATTTTTATGTCACGGAAGATCTTGAATCCAAATCCGGCAATTGACATTCTTAGGATTCGGCTAAAAATAACTTCCGATATCCTTTCAGGTTAAGGTCCTTTCCGCTAATTGCCGCTCCCACCCCAGTTGCCCGAATTGAAAACAAGGCCATTACTCAATGCCAAATCCTTGGCCCGTCGAAGTGATTTCGGCCAGTGACAATCGGGGATATTGGCGAGCAGGAGAATTGCATGAATAGCATCGATTTTGCTCAGGGTACGCATACCGGATTGCTGCGCGAAGGAAACGAAGACAGCTGTCTTGCATCGCCGAGGCTTGGCTTATGGATAGTCGCGGATGGCATGGGCGGGCATGAAGCGGGCGAAGTGGCAAGCAGGATAGCAGTTCAGGAAATAACGCACAGCATCGAGCAGGGCCTGCCGCTGGTTGAGGCTATCGAAACCGCCCATCGCGCGATACAAGCCGCTGCCCGGCGCGGCGAGGGCGCTGCAGGCATGGGTTCGACCGTGGTCGCTGCAAAGCTGGATGGGCTGCACTATGAAATCGCCTGGGTGGGCGACAGCCGCGCTTATTTATGGAATGGCTCATTGCACCGGCTTACTACTGACCATTCCTATGTACAGCAGCTCCTGAATGCCGGCTTGATTACCGAAAGTGAAATTCCGGAGCACCCTTATCGCCATGTTATTTCCCAGGCGCTAGGCGTGGGAGGATCAGGCGCGGACAATATCAAGGTCGATCTGGTGTCGGGCGAATTAGGCGAGGGCGATGCCCTGTTGCTTTGCTCCGACGGGCTGAGCGGTGAAGTTGCTGACGGCGATATCGACGCCATTCTGGCCGAAACCGCTGGCGCTCAAGCCAGAGTGGATCGCCTCATTGCAGCGGCTCTGGAAGCCGGGGGCAAGGATAATGTGACGGTGATTGTGCTTGCTCCGAAGGATTGAAGACATCCAGGAAGCAGAAATAACTGGGCTCGAAGTGAATATAGTATCCGTTCTGTTGCCTCTATCGCATCCAATGAGGAAAGGAACGGTTCTGGCAATGACCGCTTAATTTAGTGAATTTGCTGGTAGCTGCCAAAAAGGCGATTCTGAATCGACAGGCAATAAAAAAGGCCTTTGGTTTGCACCAAAGGCCTTTGGAATATGGAGCTGGCGATGGGAATCGAACCCGCGACTGGCTGATTACAAATATTAAATTCACCTTTAAAAGTAAATTAAATCAATGCCTTGCAATGTTTTTCGCAACCAAAAACAGTCTCAATAAGCCGTGTATAAGCCATCGATCATCTAGCGTAGCTACGATTTAGCTACGGCGGATTAGTGGGGCTAGATAGCACTAAAATACATACTTATTAATAATTACATTAGGATCATATTGCGTTTGAAGTGGCTTTAACTCCTTAAATATTGAAACTGCTAAATCTTCAACTTCTTTTGCAAGAATCTCGAGAGCTTCCGTCTTTTCAGCGGCATCAAAAATTTTGCGGGTGCCATCAGGTACAGATAGTAATTCTCGATATTCTCTAACCGCTAATAATAATGATAAATGACTTCTTGTTTTCTCAACTAAACCAAGACGCATATAAGCAGGAAGCTGAAGGTCTCGATTCATATGATAACCAATCGCAGCTAAATCATAGCTACTTAGTCTTTTCGCAACTATTTTTTTGTAATTAGGCATATCCGCGATTATATTTTTCATTAACCTAATTACACATTTTAAATTTCCTGAATATAAATCATCTTTTTCATTCACACATTTAATATGGGTGAATGGATAATTTAAAATAAACTCGTGGTTTTTTTGTGGTAAATTTTAATTCCTCGGTCGTGCTCTAATCCCGATTTTTGATACTTTGTGCTGTCAAACCAGATGGCTGGAACTACATCAACTTTTCTAGCCAGACTTCCACCGCTGAGTGTAATGCACTTATCACTTGAACAATCAACATTGGCAGCGGGAAAATTATTAGGAAGAATTAATTTTCCATCATAAGGTTTAAACCACCGGCTTTAGCCGGTCAGCTTTAGCTGCGATAATCTGGCCAAGGAGGTGGCAATGGACTATAGATACGGCAGCCATACGGTTTACCAA